>NZ_JBFRFR010000029.1:0-90529 GCF_052114925.1 Bradyrhizobium sp. 2TAF36
GAACGGCGCGGGCCTCATAGCTGGCCCCGAACATTTGCCGGCGTCCAGCCGCGAGCGGCAGGAGATTCCCGACATAATGCGAACCGTTGCGGGCCGTCAGATGCAGCGAGATGCTCGCGCTCGTCATCGACCGGTCGCCGAGAGCCGTGCCCGCCAGTGCCTGCCGCAGCATCCGATCGGCATTCAGGTCCGACGTCACGAGCCGGCCATGGACCGAACGAAGGACGTCGGCCTCGTCCAAAATCTCTCGCGCGCTTGCATTGGCGTGCGTGATGTGACCGTCGGTATCGAGCAGCAGAACGGCGGTGCGCAGAGCGTCGAGCGTGCGGACCGACGTCGTCTCCAATGCATTCTGCTGCTGCAGCTTCTGTCTGACGAGCATGGCCCGTTGCATGTGCGGCGTCAGGTGAGAGATGGTCTGATACATCCTGYGATCGACCGGACCGCCGCCCTTCATGATCGAGAGACGGGATATTCCCCCTGCAGACTTGCCGATCAGGATGTTGGCGGCGTCCTCGAGACCCTGCGGCCGCGCCCATTCGTTGTAGAATGTGGTCGTCCGGAATTCGTCGACGCCGATCCAGTCCCTGATCGTCTGGATTTGACCGACCGCGGCGTGGAGCACGTTGCGCGACGGATCGAATGGCTCGTAGGTTTCGATGTAGGACTGAACATAGGCGGGTTCGACACCGACGGCATGCGAGATCACGGCCTCGCCCGCTGCCCCGATCCAGACCAGACCACCGCTCTGGCCGCCCGCGATGTCGACGATGCTGCCAAGTGTCGCCGTCCATCGGGAATCGTCGAGCGCTGCATCGTAGATGTCCGTCACCAGCGAGAGCAGCTTTTCATTCAGTTCCATAGGCGTGTCCATGAACGGATGGATGGGCTCGTTCAGCCTCACAGATGAGCACGCCGGATGTGGAAATTTGATGAGCCGGATCACACTTGAAGACGCTCTCGCAGCCCTGGCGGGCGCTGAGCGAGATGCCGGGAGGAACGCGCCGGACGGAAGTGGCGCGGGAACAGTCAGGCCGAAGGCCAGTGCATCGTTCCGGCGCAGGCGAACAGCAGCGCGCCCATGGCCGCGGCGGTGATCGTGTTCTGCAACGGCAATTTTGCGATCATGCGCAGGTCAGCCGCGCACGATGTTGGTCCCGCTATCCGGCGAAGATGCGGCCGGACACGCGAAAAGCCCGATCGACCGGATCGGGCGTTTCATCTTTGACCGGCTTGATCAGGCGAGCTGATCGATCCGCGTGCCCTGACCCGGCGGCAGCGGCGCGGGCGGCGGCAGCTTGTACGTCGGGTCGTTGTCCTTGGTCTTCTGGTCGTCCTGCTGCTTGGTCGCGTCGTAGCTCGGCACCACGATCGCGATCGGCGGCGGCGCAACGGTAGAGACGCTCATCCACAAATCCTCACACATGGAAACAATCGACCTTGCGCTGCGAGGAGCGAAGCTTCCGTCAAGCCAATCGTTAAAATGCGAGGGAGTTGGTGCGGTGGGATGTGCCTTTTGTGCCTCCTTGCGCTGTACGAGGGAGCGGACGAACCTCTCCTCGTCATTGCGAGCGCAGCGAAGCAATCCAGGACTGTCACCGCGGAGGGATTCTGGATTGCTTCGCTGCGCTCGCAATGACGGAGCGTGTGGAAAGAGCGAGTGCCGTCTACTCGTCCTTGCCGCGCGTGATCGCGATGGACGCATCCGTCTTGGTACGCGTGCATTCCATGTTGAGCCGGCGGTAGCGCATGACGACCTTGTCGCCGCGCAACAGTCCCATCCGCTTCAGGCAGCGTGTCGCGCCCGTCGTGGTGTCGTCCTTCGTGACGGTGAAGACGATCGCCGCCATCGACCCCACCAGTGAAAAGAACTCCGCTGTCGGCTTGCGATCGCCCTTGGCATAGAGCTCGATGGAATATCTGTCGCCGCGGCAACCCACGGACAGCTCCTTGGCCGCGGGGTGCGAGAGGTAGACGATGTTGGCGGCCCGGAAATTCACCTTGAGGCGCTCGACCTGGTTCGCCAGCTCCTTGGCGCTGTCATCGCAGCGATCCGCGCGGGCAGGCGAGGCGAGGGTCACAAGGCCGGTGATGGCGGCGGCGACCAGGATCGCGCCGCGGACGTTCAGTTTGAAAATCATGATGAAAAGCCCCTTAGGCCGCGCATTCAACCTTCGTCGCGCGCCGAGCGCAAGGGGTGCACCCAGAGCCTGCCGGGGACGGTCATCGCCACCTTGCGTCCGGCCGGCGGCAACCAAAAAGGGCCGTCGTGACGCCGAATCGGGATGCCTCGGCCGCGCCAGAACGCCTTCCATTCGCGGCAAAAAAGCTTAGAACGCTTCTACGCTTAGAGGCCCGCAAGGGCTCCAAAACCCCGAGATTTGCCCATGAACGCTCCCACTGCCTTCCCCGACCCCGCAAAACCCGTTCCGCCCTACAAGCACACCCCGCTGTTCCCGCTGGGCAAGGACGAGACGCCCTACAAGAAGATCACGGCCGAGGGTATCAGGGTCGAGAAGGTCCTGGGGAAGGACATGCTGGTGGTGTCGCGCGAGGCGCTGCGGGCGCTGTCGGAGGCGGCCTTTGGCGACATCAATCATTATCTGCGCCCCGGCCATCTGAAGCAGCTCCGCGCGATCCTGGAGGACGGCGAGGCGAGCCC
The DNA here is from genome assembly GCF_052114925.1 of Bradyrhizobium sp. 2TAF36. Lineage (NCBI taxonomy): Bacteria > Pseudomonadati > Pseudomonadota > Alphaproteobacteria > Hyphomicrobiales > Nitrobacteraceae > Bradyrhizobium > Bradyrhizobium sp. 2TAF36. The sequence goes on from NZ_JBFRFR010000029.1 coordinate 2,663, forward strand.
CAACGACAAGTTCGTCGCGCTCGACTTCCTGAAGAACGCCAACATCGCGGCCGGCGGCGTGCTGCCGATGTGCCAGGACACCGGTACCGCGATCATCATGGGCAAGAAGGGCTGCAACGTCATCACCGATGGTGACGACGAGGCGGCGCTGTCGGAAGGCGCGCGCGACGCTTACCTGCGCCGCAATCTGCGCTACTCGCAGGTCGCGCCCTTGTCGATGTACGAGGAGAAGAACACCGCCAACAACATGCCGGCGCAGTGCGAGATCTACGCCGAGGGCGACGACGCCTACAAGTTCATGTTCATGGCGAAGGGCGGCGGCTCCGCCAATAAAAGCTTCCTGTTCCAGGCCACGCCCTCGGTGTTGACCAAGGACCGGCTGCTCGCCTTCCTGAAGGAGAAGATCCTGACGCTGGGCACCGCCGCGTGCCCGCCCTATCACCTCGCCATCGTGATCGGCGGCACCTCGGCCGAGCTGTGCATGAAGACGGTGAAGCTCGCCTCCGCCCGCTATCTCGACGCGCTACCGACCCACGGCTCGCCCGACGGCAACGCCTTCCGCGACGTCGAGATGGAGCAGGAAATCCACAAGATGACGCAGTCGCTCGGCGTCGGCGCGCAGTTCGGTGGCAAGTATTTCTGCCACGACGTGCGCGTGATCCGCATGCCGCGCCACGGCGCCTCGCTGCCGATCGGGCTCGGAGTGTCGTGCTCGGCCGACCGGCAAGTGCTCGGCAAGATCACCAGGGATGGCGTCTATCTCGAGGAGCTCGAGCACAATCCGGCGCAATATCTGCCGCAGGTCGAGCAGTCGCTCGGCGGCGAGGTCGTCAAGATCGACCTCAACCAGCCGATGAAGGACATCCTGGCGACGTTCTCGAAGTACCCGACCAAGACGCGGGTCTCGATGACCGGCACCATGATCGTCGCGCGCGATAGCGCGCACGCCAAGCTGCGCGAGCGCCTCGAGAGGGGCGAGCCGCTGCCGGACTATTTCAAGAACCATCCGGTCTATTACGCCGGTCCCGCCAAGACGCCCGAGGGCTACGCCTCCGGCGCGTTCGGCCCGACCACCGCAGGCCGCATGGATTCCTTCGTCGACCAGTTCCAGGCGGCAGGCGGTTCGATGGTGATGGTGGCCAAGGGCAACCGCGCGCCTGCCGTGCGCGAGGCCTGCAAGAAGTACGGCGGCTTCTATCTCGGCTCGATCGGCGGTGCGGCCGCGAACCTCGCCGAGCACTGCATCAAGAAGGTCGAGGTGCTCGAATATCCCGAGCTCGGCATGGAAGCGATCTGGCGCATCGAAGTCGTCGACTTCCCGGCGTTCATCATCATCGATGACAAGGGGAACGACTTCTTCAAGGAATTGAATCTGGGCTAGCGCTCCGCGCAGTTGAACGGCGGTCCGCCGCTGATGGTGCGCTTTAGCGCGGCACCACATACTGCGTCGGCGCGCCGTTTTCGGGCCCATCGAACATCACGAGCACGCGCCATGGCTCGCCGCTGATGTCGCTGAGCACCAGCAGGGTCTCTGCCTTGGCGGTGCTGTCGGCGACGCTGAGCGTGTGGCTCGGTCCAAGCTTGCCGCTGCTGGTATCGTAGAAGACGACGGCGGGCGAGATCTGCTGTTCGTTGACCGGCCCGGTCAAGAGCAGCAAGCCGCCTGACACGGCGGCGATGTCCCTGATACCGGTCGTTGTGCCAAGCGCCAGCGGAGGGTCGATGAGCTTGGCCTTGAGCGGCATGTTCTCGGTGAAGACGGCCTTTGCGTCGACCGTGAGAATATAAGCATTGCCGTCTTTGGAGGGACCACGGAAACCAAGATACATCAGGTCCGCTTTGACCGCGATGCCCTCAATGTTGGCGCCGTTGTCGCCGAGGGGCTTGTCGTAATCCACGGGCAGTGCGTCCTTGATTGCACCGCGCAGGCGCGTCACGGATGCTTCGACGCCGATCACCTCGTCCGCGGAGATCGGGAAGGGCGGCTCTCCAGTGACCTTGTCGACGGGAAAGCGAAAGAGGTGATAGCTCGTCGGATTGCTAACGTCGGGATGATGACGTTTACGGCCGTGCGATCCGACCACGTAGAAATAACCGTCATCGTAAGCGGCGCCCTCGGCATCCGGATCGCCGCTGGCCTGATCGCTCAGCAGGCGGATCACCTTGCCGGGTTTGATCGTCGTGCCTTCGATCGCGAAGAACTGCGCGTATTTCTTCTCGTCGTTGACGACGAGGCAGGATTTGAGGGGCGGGGATGTGGTCGCGCACGCCGCTCCGCTGATGTTGGTGCGGGCATCCGCGTTCTTCTTGAACGGCTCGCTCAGTTGCCACGCCGGCGACCGCGGCTCGAGCACATCGGCACTCGCCGGCGCTGCTCCGGCAAGTGCGGAGATGGCGGAGGCCACGAATAGGTGGATGCGATTGCGAGCGGGGAGGGAGACCATGCAAATTCCCCTTCTGCTGAAAGTGTGTTGAGATCAATAAAAATCTTTAGTTGTATACTTCATCCTGCTCGCGAAGCCGGCTATGGTCAACGACCTGAGCGCCTTGGCCCCGTGGCCAATGACCGCAGACTGACCGCAGCCCCTCAGCTGCAATTGGTAACCTGGTTCGAGCACAGCGAGCGCCACCAGCCGCGGACGCCGTCCTGGCTCTCGACGAGGCCCCAGAGGCCGGTACACGCAAAAATGCGCTTCGGGCCGCCGTCGGTGTCGATTTCGCCGCCGAGCTCGCGCTGGGCGGGCATCCATTTCGCATCGACGAAGGGCGCCTGAAACAGGCCGCCCATGCGCGTAGCGCCGTTGGCATAGGACGCGCCGACCTTGTTGGACGCGACCCAGCCGCGCCCCGCATAGGGTTTTGGCGCGCTGCGCGGATATCTCTTCTCGTCCTCGTAGTCCTTGCCTGGCGGCTTGGCGCCTTCGATCAGAAACCAGCCGTCCTTGACGCCGATGATGCGGAATTCGGTGAGCCATCCGCCCTCGGGCGTGTTCTCGGCGCCGCCAAGCTTCAGCCGATAGGGCGGCGGCAGCGTGCCGAGCACGCGCGCTTTCACCGAGGGCTCGGCGCGAACGTTGAGGCCATCAGGATCCTTGTCGATGGACCAGGCGCCGAGACCGCAGGGCTCGGTGCCGTCGGGCAGCGTTGCGCGCCTGGCGGCGAGATCGGCGTGGAGCTTTGCGAAATCGGTATCGTCGTTGTCAGGATCCGGCCCGCTGCGCGGCTTCAATTCGGCAGAGACTGCGCGCGTCGCATCCGGCGTCAGCGTGACGACAAGGGCCTGGCGCGCAGCGAACACGCTTGCCGGTGTCTTCGGATCGTTCGACGAGGCCGGATAGACGGCGAGGGTGCCGGTCGATCCTTCGGTCCGGTAGGCCGTGCCGGCGACATAGCCCGCCGGCACCATGGCGAGCGCGCTTGCGCGCCACGCCGGTTCGGTGTCGTCCGCGCGCGCCGCTTGCGTCGCGACACACAGGATCGTTGCCGCGATGAGACGGAGCACGCGCACGGTTCGCAACGTGCTTATGCGCGCTCGCCCGTGAACGGAAAACTGCCCATCGGGCCGATGCCCATCTCGCCGCTCATGCTGTCGCCGGACACCGTTCCGATGAACTCGAGCGTCAAAGGCATCGGATTGGTGATAGAGACTTTCCAGTTGACGGCGTCGCCGCTGATGGCGCCGTCGAAGATCTCGGCCGAATTGCCGTCGGCGCCCTGCGTCCCGGTCAGTGTGCCGCCGGAGCTCAGCAAGGTCAGCGTGGCCTTGCGCTCGCCCATGGGCGTCGTCATGGTCAGAGTCCAGTTGCCGTCCACGGCCATTCGTGTCTCCCAACTTTTTCCCGGCACCTCGCGACAATCCGCAAGGTGAGCCAGGGACGCCTATAGCCTAACTCGCGTGACGTGCCTAACGCTCTCTTTGACGCGCCCTTAAGCGCGGGCTGCGCGAATACGGCTGCCGATGAGCAGGCGGAAGGCCACGTACTGGATCGCGAACGCAACGATCTTCGCGCCGATCAGGACCACCGAAATATAGAAGGCCCACAGCTTCATGTCGCCGGTCATGGCAACCGCAACGGTCCCCGCGGCGAGCGCAAACATCAGCGCGGCCCAAGCGTAGCCCGCGAAGGTAACGTATTCCGGAATGGTCTCGGTCACGATCGCCGGCAGATAACGCAGCATCCAGCCGCGCTTGAGCATGATGATGCCGATCGCGACATGCCCGATCGCGGGCTTCGCCAGCACGAAGCGTGGGTCGTGGGTGAGCAGCGTTGCGCCGCCGARCACGATGACTAGGCCGAGGCTCGCCCAGGTCATGTAGCCCAGCGTCTGGCCCTTGATCCGCGACCAGACCACCTGGCCGATGGCGCCAAGGATCGCGACTGCGGTCGCGAGGATGACGTTGTCGGTCGCGAGATAGATTGCCAGGAAGACGATGGTGGAGAGGAAATCAGAGACGAGCCGGCGGAATACGTCTTTCATCGTCTGTCCTGTCTTCAATGGGTGTGGGGCAGCGCGGCGGCGGGCGCAGCATATTTGATCTGACGATACTCGGGATACCACTTTGTGAAATAGATCGCGCTGTTGCGGGCGGCGAAGGCGACCGCGAGGCCCGACCAGAGCGGCAGGCCGGGGACGTAGAGCAGCGCGATGTTGGCGGCCATCATCAACAGCGCTGCGGCGGTCCAGGCGCCGGTGATGACGTAGTTGGCGGTGAGGAAGCCGGGCATCGCCGCCGTCTCGGCCGGGACCGTTTCAACCGCATATTGCAGAGTGAACGGGTGGCGGACCAGCATCGAGCCGAGCGAGATGACGAAGATGCCGATGTCGACCGACAGCTTGACGCCCAGCGTGCCGAGCTTCGGGTCGATCAGCGCGAGGTAGAGACCGATTGCGGCGAATACGATCGCCGAGCCCATCGCCAGGATCTTCACGGAGCGGCCGCGCACGACATCGACCGTGATGGTGGCGAGGCAGATTGCAGACGCGGCGAACACGCTGATCGTGGTCGACGTCACCAGCATCAGGAAAGTGTAGGCGCCGTAGGGCGCGAGGATCAGGAAAATCGCCATGAGCCGCCTCGGTCTCGCTAATCTTTACGATGTAAAGATGAATAAATCAGGAGCGGTGCCGGGTCAAGCGAAATCTTTACAGTGTCAAAATAACGTAGGTGACTTCCAAAAAGTGAAGGGCAGCAATGGCTTGGTCGGACGCCTCGTCGGCGAATTCCGCCCAGGGCAGGCGTGACAGGATCGGCAGCGCGGCGGCGAGGAGGAGGCCGACCGAGAGCAAGATACCGCCGTTGAAGATGACATGGCCGCTCCGTCGCAGCCGGATCATCCGGAGTGCGAGCGCAGCGGAGGCCAGGGCGAGGACGGCAAGGCAATCTGCGGTGATCGAGGGCATGTGCATGCGAGGCCTCTTTGGTGACATCCGCGATGTCATTCCGGGGCTCGCGACGTCGTCGCGCCCCGGAATGACAAGAGTTACTGCGCGCCCACCCAATTGCCGTGAAAGCCGTCGGGGACGCGGTGGCCGAGCTGCACCAGCGCGACGGGGCCGGCTTCGACATCGGTGGCGTTGAACACCGCGAGGTCGCTGCGGTTCTCCCGCGCGCGCCAGACCACCGCCAGCAGCCAGCCGTCGCCTTCCGTGGCATCCGTCGCGCGCTCGACGAACACCGGCTCGGAGATGGTATCGCCGGCCGGCAGCAGATAATGACCGAGCCGTCTGCCGTTGCCGTCGACATGGACGACGCCCGACAGCGCGCCGAACATCGGCAGCCGCGGATTGGCGCAGGCGTACCAGCCGTGACGGCTTTTCAATCCGGCGCGGCGGTCGTCGATGCGGGGGAATTCGCCGGTGAGATCGTCGAGGTAGGTCTGCTGGAAGCGGTCGGTCGTCCCTGAGAGATCGAATGTCCAGCGGCAATGGCGGGCGCGTGATTTCTCCGGATCCGTCGGCCGGCCATCGGGATGCGGAAACAGCGGCGCTTCCTCGAACTGCATGACGTCGGCGATGATGCGGTTGCCGTCCTCCCACGCATTCATGATGTGGAAGACGTAGCAGGCTTCACCGCGGAACCAGACGATGTCCTTCGCCGTGCCGTTGCGCTTCATCACGCCGACATAGGCGCCCTTGTCCGGCTCCCAGGCATAAGGCGGCCGTCCGCTCATCGCGCGCTCCATGCTGCCGGTGATCGGGAGGATCGGAAACAGTGCGTGGTTCTCGGTGACGATGAAGTCGTGCACCATGCTGGCGTAGGGCGCCTCGAAACGTTCGAAGCGCGTGGCCTTGCCGGAGGCGTCGATCGATCCGTAGGAGAGGGCAGGGGTCAGCGGACCCGCGGCGTTGTAGCCGAAGAACACGAGCTCGCCGGTGACCGGGTCGACCTTCGGATGCGCCGTGAAGCTGCCGGCGACGCGACCCTGATAATTGTGATAGCCGCACGTCGCCAGCGTGCCCGGCTCGATCTCGGTCGGCAGATGCGCTTCTTCCAGCGCGAGCAGCTTGCCGGCATGAAAGATGATGTTGGTGTTGGCGACGCCGCCATCGGTGAGGTCTTGCGGGGCATCCGGCAGCTTGCGGCCGAAGCCGCCGAACAGCGCGCGGCCTGCATCGTGCTCGGCCAGCCATTTCGGCGTGCGGACCCAGCGGTTGCGATAGCTGGCGCGGCCGTTCTCGAGGTGGAAGGCGTGCAGCATGCCGTCGCCGACGAACCAGTGCGCACCAGGCGCATCGAACTGCGGATTGGGACCGTTGCGATAGAGCACGCCATTCAGATCGCGCGGCAATTCCCCGACGATTTTGAGGAATGGCGCATCGGCTTCGAATGGAATCGGACCGAGGTTGTGGCGGCGCTCGGTGACGGCGTCGTGCTGCACGGCGTATCCCTCCCTATCTTTACATCGTAAAGATCGAATAATGCCGATCGCCGCATTCGTCAAGTGAAATCTTTACACTGTCAATATTGCGTCATATAGCTTGCAAATGGCCAAAAGCGACACCAAAAGCGAAACAGCGCGCAAGCCGCGTACCCCGCGCAAGACATCGTCGGCCGCGAGCGCGCAGGCGCGTTCCGCACGCCGTCCGGCAGTAGCGAAGACGGAGACGCCGTATCATCACGGCGCCCTGCGCGAAGCGCTGCTCCAGGCCGCCGAACGGGTGCTGGAGCGCGACGGGCTCTCCGGCCTGACCTTGCGGGCGGTGGCGCGGGAGGCGGGCGTCTCGCATGCCGCGCCGACCCATCATTTCGGCGATCTCACCGGCCTGCTCAGCGAGCTCGCGGCCGTCGGCTTCCGCCAGTTCAACGCGGCGATGGCCTCGTCCTGCGACGCCGCCACCACGCCGCTGGAGCGCGCGCTGGCGCGGCCGAAGGCCTATGTCGCCTATGCGCAGGCCCATCCGGGCATGTACGGCATCATGTTCCGCACCGAACGGCTGGACTATTCCAGGCCCTCGCTGCACGAGGCGGCCGAGGCCTCCTTCGCCGGCCTTGCCAATGCCATCGGCATGATGCGGCAGGAGCAGATCAGCGGCGACGCACTGACGCTGAACCAGGGCGCCGCGATCGCGCGCGCCTGGTCGATGGTGCACGGCTTCACCATGCTGCTGCTCGACGGCCGTCTCGAGGACATTTTGGGGCGTCTGCCCGAGGGGACGACGACCGAACAGTTGCTCGAGGCGATGCTGACGGCGCCCATCACGGCGAAGCTGCCGGCATAGCGCCTTCGGGCGGGCGCTGCCCTAGCGTATCGTCGCGAGTTCGACCGCGCGTCCACGCGTGCCGACAATCTTCACCTCGTCCTTGCCGCAGGTGAAGCTGCGGGCGAAATCGTCGGCCGCCTTGCGCGCGAGCTCATTGGCGGTGGGGTTGGCGATGGCATCGACATAGGCGACGTGGCAGACCGGCCCCGGCGGCAGCCGCGTCACGACGAGCATGGCCTTGGTGTTCGGCCGTCCCTGCTTGTCGGGATCGGTGCTATCGGCGATGTGCCAGCGCTGGATCATGGCAAACGACTTCGTGCCCGCGCTGCGCCATTCGACGGTGGCCTCCGATGAATTGAATGGCGCGAACCAGACCTTTGCTGCCGGTTCCTCCGCTGCGGCCTTGCGGTTGCGGCCGACCGAGACGATTTCGCGCAGATCATTCTCGGCGATCAGCACGATCAGGCCGTCTTTTCCCGGGCAGACCCGCGTGGTGCTGCCGTCGAGCTCGCTGGGCTTGCCGATCTGGCGGCAGTCTTTTGGCGCTGTGGAGGAATAGGTGCTGCCCATGGATTGGGCGGCGACGTGACCCGCGCTCAGGCAAGTCAGCAGCACGGTCAGACAAAGGAACGCGATACGCCTCATGACGACGCCTTGATACAGAGGGAACTCACTCCATCAGACGTCTTCATTGTGGGCAAGGTTCAAACAGAGGCGGGATGTACCTGACAGCGGCGCGGAATCGTTCTAGAAGGGCGCCTTCCGCTGCGCTTACCGCGCTTCGTCCGCGACATCTCATTCGATCATGCCAGCCATCGCTTCCAGCAAATCCTATCGCGTCGGCCGTTCCAAGACCGGACTTGGCCTCTTCGCCACCATGCCGATCAAGAAGGGGACCCGGATCATCCGTTATTTCGGACCGATCCTGGACTCCAGAGTTCCCGCGCATGACGAGATCGAGAACAAATACCTATTCGAGCTCAACAACCGCTGGACCATCGACGGGTCGGTGCGCAAGAACCTCGCCCGCTACATCAACCATTCCTGCCGCCCCAACGCCGAGTCCGACGTCCGGCCGCGCGAGCGCAAGGTCTTCATCCGCGCCATCAGGAACATCGAGCCGGGCGACGAAATCAACTACGATTACGGCACCGACTACTTCAAAGCCTATCTCAAGCCGATCGGCTGCAAATGCCCTTCCTGCGAGGCCAAGCGCAAGAAGCTGCGCGCCGAGGCCCGCGCCGAACGCACCAAGGTGAAGGCGCGCACGGAAGCCAAGGCCAAGAAGGCCGGCAAGAAGAAGCTCAACGGCCATGCCGTTGGCAAGAAGAACGGTCGCGCGCGGGCTTAGCCATTAGCCGCGGTGTCATGCCCCGCGAAAGCGGGGCATCCAGTACGCCGCAGCCCATCCGCATCCGTCTACTGTCTCGGAATACTGGGTCGCCCGGTCGAGCCGGGCGACGACAGCGAGTGACGTGGTCTCACGCCACCACCACGTTCCCGCTCTTCCGCAATCCCACATATTGCAGCTCGGCAAACACGCCGGTCGCAATCGCCTGCGCGACGACCATGAGCTCGCCGCTGATGTTCGGCGACACCGCGCCCGAGAACAGCAGCGCGATGCTGCCGACCGTCCAGGCCGCGTTGCCGACCACGACCAGCAGCACGAGCGGCCTCGCCACGGAGGCACGCGAGGTAAGCCAGCCGACCAGCGCGGTGTAGGCGATCAGGAACAGGCCGGTCTCGCGCAGCAGCGCTTCAGGCAGGTTGAACAGCGATGCGAACGCGCCGGCGCCGAAGGTGAAGCCGAGGGCGGCGCCGCCGCTGAAGATGGCGTCGGCGAGAAGCGCGCGGCGCAGGAAGGTGGATGCGTCGATCATCGTGGTCTCCATGGTTGGGTTGSGCTTGGGGTGAATTCAGTGCCGTCCGCGCCACCAGGCGCGGAGCAGGCGGGCGAGGCGGAACGGGCAGAGGCTCTTGCCGACGCCGTGCTCGAAGGCTGTGACCTGCGCGACGACATAGTGGCCGGTCGAATGCACCAGGGGCTCGGGCATGTTGAGGCTGCGTGCCAGCATGCGGGTCGCGAGCGTCACGGCCCAGGGAACAAGGTGGTCTGCGATGGTCCGGTAGAGCAGCAGCGCGATCATGGTCATCTCCTGTTGCGACCGAAGATGCGCCGTGGCGGGGACCAATTCGATTACCTCGCGGGTAAAGAATGCGCCCGTTCGCGACACCCCTAAGGTGTTCGATGCTGTTCGCGAGGTGCGCGCAGGCTGGTCATCGTGCGCAGTCCCGAGACCATCGCTCTACTAGAAAGATGGGCCGGTTATTTGAAGAAGCGTTTCGGCAGGCTCTACCGGCCAGACATCACGCGCCCTAACGGGCGTGGCAGTTGGTTGAGCGTGTGCCGCTTGCCAAGCGATGCTCTTGTTGCGCAGGAGCTGCAATCGAAAATTGGAAGGGCTGTAGACGCGTGGGTGACGGTGGGCGGGGCAACTATCTGCAGAATGATCGGTTAAGGAATGATCGCTCTCAGCCTCCTGCGATCGCGCGATGGACGAGCGCGATGACCTCGTCAGCATCCTGTTCGGTGCTGTCAAAGCGAGCCACAAACCGGATTACGTCCTGGCCCCGTCGCGCGAATTGCAGCCCGCTCGCTGCAAGACGGTTGATGGCCAAAGCGGGCAGGTTGATGAAAACAAGATTGGCTTCCACTGGCGCAATGAGCTGAACGTCGGGCAGCGCAGCGAGACCCGCTCCAAGACGCGCGGCCACGGCATTGGCCTTCGCCGCGAGCCGCAGATAAAGGCGATCCTCGACGTAGGCGAGCAGCTGTGCAGACGCAAAGCGCATCTTCGACGAGGTCTGGCCGGCGCGGCGAAGCCGATAGGACAGGGATTCGACGAGATCCTGGTCGAACACCACGATCGCATCCGCCGACATCGCCCCGTTCTTGGTCGCCCCGAAGGACAGGATGTCGACGCCAGCGCGCCATGTCATGTCGGCCGGGCTGCAACCGAGCCGCGCCAGCGCGTTGGCGAACCGGGCGCCATCCATGTGCAGCGACAGATTCCTGTCGTGGGCGATTGCTCCGATTTCGGCGATCTCGGCGAGGGGATAGATTGTTCCATATTCGCTGGCCTGAGTGATCGACACCGCATCGGGCTGGGAGCGATTGCGGACTCCCCAGGCCGCCTGGCCCAGCGCCTGGCGCAGGCTCGACGGCTCGATCCGAAAGTTTCGGCCGGACATGGCGACGAGCTTCGCGCCGCCTGTGAAGGCTTCGGTCGCGCCGCCTTCCGCGGTGTGGATATGCGCCTCTTCGTGACAATAGATGGCGCCGTAGGGCCGCGCGCAGCTCGCGAGTGACAAGGCGTTGGCCGCCGTACCGGTCGAGACCGGGAACACGGTGACCGCGGTCTCGAACAGCTCCGAGAAGCGCGCATTCAACAATCTCGAATAATCGTCGTCCCCATAGGCGGCGGCCGGGCCGCGATTGGCCTCGGCGATCGCTCGCAGAATCTCGGGGCAGACCGGCGCGACATTGTCGCTGCGGAAATTCGGGAGCGTCGGGGCTGCTTCGTTCATACCGTCCTGTCCTGCCGTCATATCACGGTTGATTCCTGCTTGTTGATGCGCCGATTGATCAGGAGCAACGGGATTGCGGTGACGAGGATAAGCACCGCGGCCGCGGCGGCCRCTAGACCCGCGCCGGTGCCCTCGATGGCATGGTACATCACGACGGTCGTGGTGACCCAGCCGCTCGCATAGAGCACAATGGTCGCGCTCAACTCGGATGCCGCGGTGATCCAGACCAGCACCAGCCCGCCGACAAGGCCGCTGGCCATCAACGGCACGGTCAGGGTCGCGAAGGTTTTGCTTGGCGAGACCCCGAGATTGATCGAGGCTTCCTCGAGCGAAGGATCGAGCTGGTGCACGATTGCCGAGGACGACCGGATCGCGAAGGGGAGCTTGCGGACGACATAGGCGATGACCAGGATCAGCCAGCCGCCGGTCAGAATCAAGGGACCGCTGTTGAACGCGATGATGAGCCCGATCGCCAGGATCGTGCCCGAGACCGCAAACGGCACCATGCCGACGAAATCTAGCAATCCCGACAGGCGCGAGCGGTGCCGGGCCACGACATAGCCGATCGGAGCGCCGATCAGCATGGTGGCGACGGCCGCGATGCTGGCGAGCGTCAGCGTGTTGAGCAGCGGCCGATAGGAGCCCGACAATAGGGTGGCGTAATYGCCCAATCCGAACTCCCAGGTCAGGACAGGGCCGCGAAAGCGCAGGAGGGAGATCATCAACACAGCCGCGAACGGCAGCAGCGAGGCAATCACAATGCCCCAACTCACGATCGTGGCCGTGAGCCGCAGTCCCGGCGTCAGAGGCAGCTTCGCGGGCGCGCTGCGGGCATTGGTCGAAAACCGGCGCTTGCCGAGGTAGTGCCGCTGAACGAGCAGCGCGATCGCCGTGCAGGCGATCAGGAGTACGCTGAGTGCGCCCGCCGCGGCCGGGTTGGCATCAGATTCGCCGGCGAACAGCTTGAAGATGTCGACGGCCAGGAACGGCCGGTCCTCAGCCAGCACCGCTGGCACGCCGAAATTCTCCAGTGCCTCAATGAACACCAATAGTCCGCCGGCAAGGATCGCCGGCATCACGATGGGCAGCAGCACGGTGCGGATCACATAGGGCCGTGAGCCGCCGAGATTGCGGGCTGCCTCCTCCATCGAGGCGTCGACGGCCTGGAATCCGGCCAGCACGGGCATGACGACGTATGGATAGAGCGTCAACGTGAACACGATGACGATTCCGGGCACGCCGTAGATCGATCCGATCGGGATGCCGATCCCGCGCAGGGCGGTGGTGACGACGCCAGCATGGCCGAACAGCAGCACGAGGGCGTAGGCGCTGACGAACGAGGGCAGGACCAGCGGCAAGGACGCAAGCGTCAGCAGCAGCGCACGGCCCGGTATGTCGATCCGGGCAAGACAGAAGGCGAGCGGAATGCCGATCGCGCATGCGAAGGCCGTCGCGAGCGCGGCGCAAAGCAGACTGTTGCCGATGCTGCCAAGATAGTAGCGGCTCTTCACAATCGCCGCATAGTTCCCAAGTGTCAGGCCGCCCGTGCCGTCGATCCGAAAGCTTGCATCCAGGACGAGCGCCAGCGGGTAGAGCAGAAACACCGCGAGCAGCACCAGCGCCGCCAGCGTCACGATGGTGGCGAAGCGTTTCATGGCGCCGGATACGCCGTGATCTGGGCAGGGTCGTAGGCAAGGGTGAGCGGCGCGCCGGGCAAGAGATCGAGCGCCTGGCCGCCGAGCGCCGCAATCCGAATCTGGGTGCCGTCCGGCAGGGTTGCGTGGAGGCGTTGTACCGGGCCGAGAAATTCACGCAGCGCCAGACGCGCATGCACAAGCGAGCCACCGGAACCGTCTCGCAGCTGCAGGGCCTCCGGCCTGACCGACAGCAACACCGGCGCGCCCGGCGCTGCGACCTCGCCTCTGACCGTGAATTCCGTTCCGGCTGCTGCGACAGGAGTGTTACGGCCGTCGAAAGCTCCAGCGATGCCCGGCACCATGTTGGTCGAACCGAGGAATTCGGCGACGAAGGCGGTCTGCGGCATCCGATAGATGCGCTCCGGCGTGTCCACTTGCTCGATCTTGCCGTGACGCAAGACGGCGATGCGGTCGGAGATGGCGAGTGCCTCCTCCTGATCATGTGTCACGTAGATCGCAGTCAGGCCGAGCGCCTGCTGCAGCTGTCGGACCTCGATCCGCATTTCGGTGCGCAACTGCGCGTCGAGGTTGGACAGCGGCTCGTCGAACAGGAGCACGGCGGGCTCGATCACGAGCGCGCGGGCGATTGCCACGCGTTGCAGCTGACCGCCGGAGAGCTGGTGTGGTGACCGCGGACCGTAACCTGCAAGGCGCACCCGCTCGAGCGCCTTGTCGACGCGCGATGCGATCTCGGCAGCCGGAACCTTCCTGGCCTTCAGCCCGTAGGCCACGTTTTCGGCGACGGTGTGGTTCGGGAAGATCGCGTAGTTCTGAAACACCATGCCGGTGTCGCGGCGATGCGCGGGCAGAGCATCGATGCGCCGCTCGTCGAAGGAAATGGAGCCGGATTCGACGTCGACGAAGCCTGCGATCATGCGCAGCAACGTCGTCTTCCCGCAGCCTGACGGCCCAAGCAGCGTGAACAGCTCGCCATGCTTGATGTCGAGCGAGATGTCGTCCACGGCCCGCACCGCGCCGAAGGTGCGGGTCAGGTTTTCAATCCGGATCGCGGTCATCGGATCAGCGCGTGTTCTGGATCGTGGTCTTCAGCCGCGCGAGGGTGTCGCGACGGGCCGCTTCCCATTTGGTGTCGTCATAGGGCAGCACCTTGACCGCCGAGAACGGCAGCATCCCCGGTGCGACTGCCTCGAGCTCGATATCCTGACGGGCAGGGCGCCGGAACGTCGCCTTCAGCAACATCTCCTGGACTTCCTTGCTGGCCAGATAGTCGACCAGCCGTTTGGCAGGCTCGGGGTTCGGTCCGCCTTTCAGGATGGCCGCGCCCTCGACGCCCGCATAGGTGCCCTCGGCCGGATAGGCGACGCTCACCGGCGCACCGTTATGGGCCCACAGGAAGCCGGCATATTCGAGCGTGATGCCAAGCGGATATTCGCCGCTGCCGATCCCGTCGAAGACCTGGGTCGAGCGGTTGAGCACCTTCGCATTCGCAAGCAGCCCGTCCATCTTGGTCCAGGCTGCGTCGTCCGCGCCCCACAGCGAGAGAAGCGTGGTCGCGGCCGCATATGAGAATCCGGAATTGGCAGGGTCGGTAAAGGCGAGCTTGCCTTTCCATTTCGGATCGAGGAGGTCTGCCCAGGCTTTGGGCCCGCTGGCCTTGTCGATCGCCTTTGTGTTCTGGCCGATCACAACGACCTGGATGTTGGTGCCCAGCCAAAGGTCGTTTGGATCGCGAAATTGCGCCAGCACGGCTTCGCGGCCCTTCGCCGCGTAAGCCTGAAGGTGCGGGCTCGCCAGCCGCAGCAGCGTCGCACTGACGCCCCAGATCACGTCGCCCTGCGGATTGGCGGCCTCGGACGCGACGCGGCGCACCAGCACACCTGATCCGGTCGAGACCACGTCGACCTTGATTCCGGTCGCCTTGGCGAAGCCTTCGGCTACAAGCTTGTTCACGGTGTCGTCGTTGGCCGAATAGAGCACGACGTTCTGCTGGGCCGAGGCCAGCCCGGCCGCGAACAGCGATGCCGCGAGCGTCACGACTCGGGCGAGGATGGAGGCAGGAGATCTCATCGTGGTTCGCCCTCGTGGGTTCAGCGATTGCTCATGCGGTTGCGGCGAGGTACTCGGTGGCCGCCTTGAGCCCGGCGCCGGGTTCGATCGGCAGGCCGAACTTCGTGAGTGCGTCCTCGAGATGCAGAAGGTCGGTCAGAATGGTCCCCGCGCTCAAAGCACCCATCGCGCCAAACCGGATGACACGGCCGGAGAGACGGTTGCGGGCGCCTGCGATCACCGTGCGGTGATCCTGGTAGAGCTGCCGCACGATGGCTCCGCCTTCGAGCCCGTCGGGGACCTTGAAAACCACGACCGTGTTCGAGCGTAGCTCATCGCGGCAAAAATCTGCGAGTCCAAGCGCCGCGCCGCCGGCGCGCAGCGCGGCGGAGAGCTTCTTGTGGCGCGCGAGCACATTGGCGAAGCCTTCCTCGTGCATCATCGTCAAGGCCTCACGCAGGCCATAGATGAGGCTCACCGGTGCCGTGAACGCGGTCTCGTTCTGCTCTGCGGATTTCAGCGCGCGACGGAAATCCCAATAGAAGGCCGATCGCTGCTCGTCCTGCCCGATCACGCGCCACGCCTTGGCGCTGACGCTGGCAAGTGCGAGGCCGGGCGGGCACATCAAGGCCTTTTGCGAGGCCGAGACAACGATGTCGACGCCCCATTCGTCCTGCCGCATCGCGATGCCGCCGAGACCGCTGACGGAGTCTGCGATGAGCAGCGTTGGCCGGTCGCGCACCAACGCGCCGAGCGCCGCGAGATCGGCCACGATCCCGGTCGAGCTCTCATTGTGCACGACGACGACGGCGCGATAGGCGTGCTCGCGCAATCGGGCTTCCACCGCGGCGACATCGATCGCCTTGCCCCATTCGATCGCGACCGTGTCGACGGTGATGTTCATGGCCTTGGCGATCGTGGTGAAACGCTCACCGAACTGACCATGCTCGACTACGAGGATCCGATGGCCCGGTCCGGCCACGTTGACGAGCGCAGCCTCCATAACGCCGGTTCCGGAGCTCGCAAAGAACAGGATGCGGTTCGTCGTGCCGAGAATCGGGCGGATCATCTCCTCCGCCTCGCCGATTGCAGTCCGGCATTCGGGTCCGCGATGGTTGACCATCACCCGAGCCATCGCCTGCCGCACCCGCTCGGGCACTTCGGTTGGACCGGGAAGCCGAAGACGGTATCCCGTCGAGGCAATGGCGCTCGGAGTGTCTGTGATCGTCATAGCTTGAAGTCACCGTTCTGACGCATATAAGGAACGAGGCCGCCCGCGCGCAGGATCGCCAGCATGATCGGCGGCAGCGGCTCCGGGCTGAGGGTCTCACCGCTGCGTTCGTTGCGGATCGCGCCGGTGCCGTCGGCGATCAGGATGTCGCCCTCGCGAATCCCGCCGGTATCGCAGACGAGCGGCAGCAGGCCGTTGTTGATGGCGTTGCGGTAGTAGGTGCGCGAGAAGCTTCGGGCCAGCACCGCAGGAATGCCGGCGCCGAGCACGGTTGTGACGGCGACTTCCATGGCCGAGCCGCAACCGAAATTCTTGCCCGCCACCAGGATGTCTCCGGGTTGCACAGAGGCTGCAAAGGTCGGATCGACATGCTCGAACAGGAATTGCCTGAGAACGGCGGGGTCGAGGCTCTCCCGCTTGCGGGTCGAGCTGATGATGGAGTCGGTGTTGACGTCGTCGCCGACAAGTCGCGCGCGTCCTCGCAGGGCTGTCATCGCGACACCTCGCAAGGATCGGTCACGACACCGCGGGTCGCGGCGGCTGCGCAAGCTGCCGGGGAGGCGAGGTAGATCGATGCCTTGGCGTTGCCCATGCGGCCCTTGAAGTTGCGGTTGGCGGTCGAGATCACCGAAACCCCGTCTCCGGGGATCACCCCGCAGGTCCCGCAGCAGGAGCCGCAGCCCGGCTCGACCACGGTTGCGCCGAAGCCGACCAGGGCGTCGAGCGTGCCATCGGCCGCCATGGCGTCGCGGACCTCGCGCGATGCCGGCGTGACCACGAGCTGCACGCCGGGTGCAACGCCTCCACCCGCCTCGAGCACCGCGAGAGCCTGATGGAAGTCGCGTAACCTGCCGCCCGTGCAGGTGCCGAGATAGACCATCTGTACCGGCGTGCCGGCCGCATCCTCGAGCGCCACGACCTGATCCACCAGATGCGGCAACGCGATCCGCGGCGTGAGGGCGTCGAGCGCGATCTCCACGGTCCGGCTGTAGTGCGCATCCGGATCCGCTGCGACCGGTTCGAAAGCCCGGCCGGTGCGGCCCTGCAGATAGGCGACGGTTTCAGCATCGGCCGGGAAGATGCCGGTCTTCGCGCCCATCTCGACCGCAAGATTGCTCAGGACGAGGCGGTCCTCCAGCGCGAGGGTGGCGACACCCGGTCCTGCGAATTCGAGTGCCTGATAGGCGGCACCGTCAGCGCCGAGCATGCCCGCGAGGGCCAGTGCGATATCCTTCGCATAGACGCCGCTCGGCAGTTGTCCGGTCAGGACGACGCGGATCGAATCCGGCACGCGCAGCCAGATCCGGCCACACAGCATGACCGCGGCGAGATCAGACGAGCCTATCCCGGTCGCAAAGCAATTCAGTGCCCCGTATGTCACGGCATGGCTGTCGGCTCCGACGACCAGACCACCCGGCAGAGCGCGGCCCGTCTCCACGATGAGCTGGTGACCGATTCCTTCGCCAGCTTCATGCAGCGTGACGCTGAACCGCCTGGCGAAGTCCCGCATCACGCGGTGCAGCTCGATCGTCTGCGGGCTTGTCGGCGGCACGTAATGGTCGAGCGCAAAGACCAATCGGGCGGCATCGCGCACGTTCTCTCCGCCCATCGCCTTGAAATAGTCGAGCGCCATCGGGACCGAACCGTCGGTGCCGAGCGCGCAATCGACCTCGCAGACCACGAGGTCCCCGGCGTGCGCATCCTGCCCGGATTTTCGAGCGAGGATCTTCTCGGAGATCGTACGCCCGGCCATGGCTAGACCTCTGGCATCTCGCAGCCGAGACGTCGGAGCGAGGCGTCGACCCAGCTACGATCGAGCGTACCGGCTTCGATCGCCGCCATTTGCCTGGTCTCGGCAGACTGCTTGGCTTCGGCTGCCTCGATCACCGCTCGGCAATCGTCGATGGCGACGGCTAGCACGCCGTCGTCGTCGCCCAGCACCAAATCGCCGGACTGGATGACCATGCCGCCGATCGCGATCGGTCCGTTGATCTCGCCCGGACCGTCCTTGTACGGACCGCGATGGGTGACACCCGCCGCGAAAACGGGAAGGGGGTTTGCCCGGATCGCAGCGGCATCGCGGATCGCGCCATGGATAACGATGCCGGCGACGCCGCGCCGGGCGGCCTGCGCGAGCATCATCTCGCCGAAGATTGCGTTGCTGAGGTCGCCGCCCACATCGACCACTATGACGTCGCCGGCAACCGCGATGTCTAGCGCTTTGTGGACCATCAGATTGTCGCCGGGGCGCGTCTTCACGGTCAAAGCGGGACCGGCCATGCCGCCAGCCGCATGCATCGGCCGGAGCGTGGCGCCGCCCGCGGCCATGCGCGACATCACATCGCTGATGTTGGCGACCGGAAGGGCGCGAGCCCGTTCGACCCATTCGCCTGCGACAACACGCTTGCGGGAAAGGATCCTGAACCCTACGGCCATATCAACCCCATTGAAAATGGAACGCCGTTACGCATAGTGTAACGGTGACGAGCCGAGGTCAACTGAAAATCGGCAGGACAGGGATTTTCGATGCCCAAGACGCAAGGGGTCGCCGCCGTGCAACGGGCGTTGGCGATCCTGGATACCTTCGCTGGAGCCGGGTCGCGCAGCCTGGCCGACATCGCCAAGATCACGGGCTTGGCGAAACCGACCGTGATGCGCTCGCTGGTGTCGCTGGATGAAGCCGGCTACGTCGTCCGCCTCAGCGACGGCCGCTACGCACTCGGCGCGAAGACTTTCCAGCTCGGCACCACCTATCGGGCCAATTTCAATCTCGAACAGCATGTGCTGCCGGTCCTTCAGCGGCTAAGCCAGGAGACGTTGGAGAGCAGTGCGTTCCACGTGCGTGAACGCGATAGCCGGCTCTGTCTGTTTCGGGTGGATTCGCCGCAGCTCGTGCGCGACGTCGCGCGGCCCACAAACCTCGCGCCACTCGATTTGACCTCGACGGGACAAGTGCTGCGGACGGCGCGCTGGGCAGACCGCACGGATGGCGGCGTGCAGGTCTTCGTCAGTTCCGGAATCTACGACGCTGTGACGGCCTCCCTCTCCACCGCCGTTTTCGGCCACGACGGAGCGCTGGTGGGCGCCATGACCGTGAGCGGCCCAATCGAACGCATCCGTCAGGCCGACCTCCAGGCGCTGGCGTCCCGGCTCACCGACGCCTCGTATCGGCTCTCACTTGTGCTCGGCGCGCCATTGCCCCGCGAGGTCGGCGCGCCGCGGATCATCAGTCTGCCGTCGGCCGAAACCGGCTCTCCCTGACGCCGCCCCGTTCGGGGCAGGGCACGATTTCGACCGGCAAGCTCGTGAATAGACTCCGCTCAGGTCTTGTACAGACTGTAGAGACCGGACTCAAAGCTCGCCTCCGCAACTCTGAGCCCGGTCACGATGTCCTCGCGAAACTTGAGCCATTCGGCGTAGATCAGCCTACGCCTCACCATTGCTGGTAGGTCAGGCGAAGTGCGGTGAGGAATACACACGTATTGAAGTGAGCTAGCCGGTTGCGCGCGGGAGCATGCCCTTGGCGGTAATCTCCGCCGAAAGCTCTTCGATCGTCTTGCGTTGTTCCATGGCGGCTTTGCGGATCAGCGCAAAGGCGGCTGGTTCTGCGAGCGCGTGCGAGTGCATCACCTGGAGAACGGCGGCGAGCACGACGCGACGCGACCGAAGACGCTGCTCGAGCTTGACCACCTGCTGCTTCAATTCGCTGCTGCGTTCGCTTCGCTCGATTGCCATGACGAGCGCCGCGTAGATGCCGGCCGAGCGCAACGGCTTGACCAGGAACGAGGCCGGATCGAGCTCGAACACTAGCTTCAGCCGGCTTGGCGTTTCGGTGCCGAGCAGGGCGATGACCGGGCAGCGTCCCAGGAACGCGCGCCGTGCCGGTTGCGTCAAAGGCAGGAACTCGTCATCGATCAACGCCAGATCCGGCGCGAAGTCGATCGCCTCTGTCGGCTCCCACGCGATGCTGTCGACCCCGAGACGCTCGAACTGGCGTCGCACGATGGTTGCGTCGCGTTCGTCCTTGATGGCGACGATTGCCTTACGCCCGCGCAGCGAAAATGAAGACGGTCTGCTCATTTTACAACCCGCAAATGCGGCGCATTCGGCAATGCGCCGCCCGCCGAGGTCTCCCTCGAAGGGCTGACGGCAACGTCGAGCTGCGTCAGGTAAGGATCAGGCTTAACAGGCGCGTCGGCTTCCCAGAAGATATCAAACTGTCCTCGCGGATTGGAAACGGCAAGCCGCGGTGTAAGGACGCAATGATTGTTGCCGCCGTCGATCCAGACCGGTCCTTGCGGCGAATTGTAGCGATGGCCGGCCGCGGCGCGCCGCACCTCGGCGATACTCGATGTGCCAGCGCGCTGCAACGCGCGCGCCAGCAGATAGACGGCGACATAGGCGGACTGCCCGTCGACCGAGGGGCTGCTGTCGTCGCCATAGCGCGCCTTCCAGCGTGCAACGAATGCGCGGTTCTCCGGCAGGCGGATGCTCTCGAAATAGGCCGATGACGTGATGCAGCCGGCCGACGCCGGTCCGACGATCGACAGTTCCGGTTCGCACAGGCTGCAGCTCAGCATCGGAATCTCGAGCCCGGCGGCCTTGGTGCCGGCGTGGAAGGCGCGAATGAAATCGTAGCTCGAGCTTCCGACCAACGTGTTGAAGACGATCGGCGGCTTGCGGCGGACGATCTCGTCGACGATGTGCCCGACGGCGCTTTCGCCGAGTTCGAGCAGCCGTTCGGCCAGGATGTGGCCGTCTGCCGCGCTGACCAACTCCCGGGTGACGCGATTGGTCTCCCATGTCCAAACGTAGTTGGAGCCGACGCAGAAGATCTCCCGGGACAGATTGTCGAGCACGTACCGGACGAGCGGCAGGACGTTGTGATTGGGCGAGGCGCCGACATAAATGACGTTGTCGGAGCACTCGAAGCCCTCGTAGCGCGCAGGATACCAGAGCAGGCGATCGGTGCGCTCCACGATCGGCAGAACTTGTTTGCGCGACGCCGACGTGTAGCAGCCGATGATGTGCTCGACGCCGACATTGCGGATGAGATCGTCGCAGACCGTATGGTATTCGGAGATGATGCCGCGAGGATCGCGGATATGAGCGGCAATCGAGAAGCCGAACTCCGTCTGGTTGTTGATCTCGTCGACCGCCATCATCGCGCTCTTGAGGATCTCGCGGCCCATAGCCTGATATGGCCCGGACTGCGAGCAGATGATGCCAACGGGAACAGACGGTTTTGTCATTGACGACTTTCGGTAGTGCAACGCGAAGATGAAATCATCATCGGCGATGACAGTGCAAGTGGCTTGCCGTTTTGCTGCGCAGCACTATCGAAATTTAGGCAGAGAGCATCGTTGACAATGCGATGGGCAGTTACTTAGACTTTTCTCCTACAGGGCTACCTGTCGAACCTCGCGTGCGCCGATCTGGCCGATGACGTCCAGCTCCTTGCACTAAGTGCTTCGTTCGATTGCGGCCCCTAAGCGATAGATCATAGCCGCGGCATTTGAGCCATTCGTCGCCTCATTCGGGAGGGACGGGTGGCTTTTTTCGTTTGCCGCCAAGGAAGCTGGCGATGCGTCCGCGTCGCCAGAACGGTGACGCATGCGCGGAGACGACCGCGCGTCACATCGAGTGTGAGGATGAAGAACGATGGCGGCAACAGATCTCCACTATCTCGGACTCGTCGACGTCGGGCGGAAGATCCAGGCGAAGGAGCTGTCGCCGGTCGAAGCGACCAAAGCGATGCTCGGGCGGATCGAGAAGCTCGACGGCAAGCTCAAGAGTTTCGCTTATGTGATGGCTGACTCGGCGCTCGCGGACGCTGCCTCGGCCGAGAAGGAGATCGCTTCCGGCAAGATCAAGGGGCCGCTGCATGGTGTGCCAGTGGCGGTCAAGGATCTCTGCTGGGCCAAGGGCGCGCCGGCGGCCCATGGCATGACCATTCATCGAGATTTCCGTCCCTCCGAGGATGCAACGGTAGTTGCGCGGTTGAAAGATGCCGGCGCCATCATCCTCGGCAAGCTGCAGCAAACCGAGGGCGCCTACGCCGATCATCACCCGAAGATCGACCCACCGAAGAACCCGTGGAACGCGGATCTCTGGCCTGGCGCATCCTCGAGCGGCTCCGGCGTCGCTACTGCGGCGGGCCTCTGCTTCGGCTCGCTCGGCACCGATACGGGCGGATCAATCCGCTTTCCGTCCGCGGCTAACGGCGTCACCGGGCTCAAGCCGACCTGGGGACGCGTCAGCCGCTACGGCGCATTCGAGCTTGCGGCGACGCTGGATCATATCGGCCCGATGGCAAGGAGCGCGGCCGATTGCGGCGCCATCCTCGGCGTGATCGCGGGTCAGGACCCCAAGGACACGACGTCGGTTCCGCTGCCCGTGCCTGACTATCTCGCCAGTTTGTCCGGCGACCTTCGCGGCGTGACGATCGGCGTCGACCGGCGCTGGACCAGCGAAGGCACCGATGGCGATGCGGCCAAGGTGTTGACCGAGGGTCTGCGTGTAGCGGCCGATCTCGGTGCGAAGATCAAGGAGATCACGTTCCCCGATCCCAAGGCGGTCATCGACGACTGGTTCCCGCTCTGCGGCATCGAGGTCGCCGTCGCGCACGAGGACACTTATCCCGCGCGCAAGGACGAGTACGGCCCGGCACTCGCTGGTCTGCTCGATCTCGGTCGGCAGCAGTCCGGCATGGACTATCAGAAGATCGTGCTCCGGCGCGAAGCGTTTCGTGGCGCCGTCCGCCTTCTGTTCGAATCGGTCGATCTCCTCGCAGTGCCGGCCCAGGCATTCGCCGCGCCCACGCTCGCCAAGATGGCGTCGCTCGGCGAGGACGCCTCGCTGATCGCAGGCTTGCTTCGCTTCACATGCCCGTTCGACATGACGGGAAGCCCGACCGTGACGCTACCCGGCGGCTTCGCCGCGAATGGCGGTCCGGTTGGCTTCCAGTTCGTCGGTCGTCATTTCGATGAGGCCGGCCTCGTTCGCGCGGGCGATGCGTTCCAGCGCGTTACCGACTGGCACAAGCGTCATCCCGGGATCTGAGTTGAGGAGCCGATCATATGCCCGCAGAAGACTGGTTGAAGAATTCCATCATGGCCAGGCGTGCGGTCGCAAAGGGCGCGACCGGCGCGACGCACAGTCTGACCATCGAGCAGCAGGGCAGCTTCCACTACGTCTACGGTCCCTACGCCACGCCGACCCTGTCGATCGACCCGGGTGGAGTCGTTGTCGTCGAGACGGAAGATGCCTTCGGCGGCGTGCTCACCAAGGAGAGCGACAGCCCCACGGCCAAACTGAACTTCCCCTATCTCAACCCGCAATGCGGGCCGATCGCCGTCAAGGGCGCCAAGAAGGGCGATTGCCTCGCGATCTACATCCGCGACGTCGAGACGCGGGGTGAACAGCCGGCCGGTACGACCTGCATCATTCCGGAATTCGGCGGGTTGGTCGGAACAAGCTCGACGGCGCTGCTCAATCCGCCCCTGCCGGAGCGCGTGAGGAAGCTGCATGTAGACAGGAACGGCATACGCTGGAACGACAAGATCACGCTGCCCTACGAGCCGTTCATCGGCACCATCGGCGTCTCGCCGGAGATCGAGGCGATCTCGTCGCTGCAGCCTGACTACCACGGCGGCAACATGGATCTGCCCGACGTCGCCCCCGGCGCGATCATCTATTTCCCGGTGCATACCGACGGCGGGATGCTCTACGTCGGCGACTGTCACGCGACGCAAGGCGACGGCGAACTCTCCGGCGTGGCGCTGGAGCAGCGCGCGACCGTCACGTTGCAGGTCGACCTGATCAAGAACTGGAGCTTCGCCTGGCCGCGGCTCGAGACAAAGGACTTCATCATGACGATCGGTAGCGCCCGCCCGCTCGAAGACGCGGCCCGTATCGCCTATCGCGAACTCGTGCGGTGGATGGCGGCCGATTACGGCTTCGACGAGATCGACGCCTACATGCTGCTTAGCCAGGCCGGCCGCATGCGCCTCGGCAACATGGTCGACCCAAAGTACACGATGGGCGCATCGATCCTGAAGAATTACCTCAAGCCATGACATTCAGCCGCTTTCAGAAACAGGGGATATCACGATGAATTCGAGAAGTAAGCTCGGAATGGTCTTGCTCGGCGCTATGCTCGGTACAGCGGCGGGGGTGAGTGTTGCTCGGGCGGCGGAACCGCCATTGAAGGTGGGTCTGCTCGAGGACGTGTCAGGCGACCTCGCCTTCATGGGCATGCCGAAGCTGCACGGCTCTCAGCTGGCCGTCGAGGAGATCAACAAGAGCGGCGGTATCCTTGGTCGGCAGATCGAGTTGATTCACCTCGATCCGCAGGGCGACAACGCGCGCTATCAGGAGTTCGGCCGTCGACTGCTCAACCGCGACAAGGTCGACGTGCTGATCGGCGGCATCACCTCGGCCTCGCGCGAGGCGCTGCGTCCCATCGTCGATCGCACCTCGACACCGTACTTCTACACCAACCAGTATGAAGGCGGTGTCTGCGACGCCAGCATGATCAGCATGGGCGCGGTGCCCGAGCAGCAATTCTCGACGCTGATCCCGTGGATGGTCGAGAAGTTCGGCAAGAAGGTCTATGTCATCGCGGCCGACTACAATTTCGGTCAGATCTCGGCGGAGTGGAACCGCAAGATCATGAAGGATCTCGGCGGCGAGGTCGTCGGTGAGGAGTTCATTCCCCTCGGCGTGTCGCAGTTCGCGCAGACCATCCAGAACATCCAGAAGGCAAAGCCGGATTGGTTGCTCACGATCAATGTCGGCGCTGCCCAGGATTCATTCTTCGAGCAGGCGGCTGCGGCCAACCTCAATCTGCCGATGGGATCGTCGATCAAGGTCATGCTCGGCTTCGAGCACAAGCGGTTCAAGCCGCCGGCGCTTAACAACATGCATGCGACTGCGAATTGGTTCGAGGAGATCGACACGCCAGAGGCTACCGAGTTCAAGAAGCGCTGGCACGCGAAATTCCCTGACGAGCTCTACATCAACGACATGGGCTACAATGCCTATAATGCGCTCTACATGTACAAGGCGCTGGTCGAGAAGGCGAAGTCGATCAAGCTCGACGACATGCGCAAGGTCATCGCGACCGGCGATGCATGCATCGATGCTCCCGAAGGCAAGGTGTGCATCGATCCGAAGAGCCAGCACACCTCGCACCGCATGCGCCTGATCTCGGTCGGGCCGAAGCATGAGGTGAAGGTCGAGAAGGACTATGGGACGATCCAGCCGTACTGGCTTGGCGAGATCGGTTGCGATCTCACCAAGAAGAACGACAAGGATCAGTACACGCCGAGCCATCTCCCGAAGAAATCGTGACGCCTGACGGGCACGGATTTTGCTCGTATTGAGAGTTGCGTTCTTGGACAAGGCCGGCGCCGCAACGATGCGGCGCCGGGATCGACAAAGGGACCAAGATGTCGGCTGAAGTATTCTCGGTATTCTATCAGTTCGCCGACGTGTTCGCGTTCCTCATTCTCTCGGCCGCAGGTCTCGCCATCGTGTTCGGCATGATGGGCGTCATCAATATGGCGCATGGCGAGTTCATCATGTGCGGCGCCTATGTCACCGTCGGCCTGGTGAATCTGGGCGTTCCGCTCGCGATTGCCCAGATCCTCGCTGCGCTGACGGCGGGGCTCATCGGTGTCGCCGTCGAGTTCCTGATCGTGCGGCGCTTCTACAAGCGGCCGCTGGATTCTCTGCTCGCCACTTGGGGGCTCAGCCTCATCGTGACGCAATCGATGCTTCTGATTGTCGGTTCAGCCGTGCGGGGCATCGGAACGCCCGAGGGAAGCTTCGCAATCGGCGGCTATACGTTTTCGACCTATCGTCTGGTTCTGTTCGGTTGCGCGGTGGCCGTGCTGGGCGGTCTCTACATCGTTTTCATGAAGACGCGCTTTGGTGTGATCGCCCGGGCGACGATGCAGAATGCGGCGATGGCGAAGGCGCTGGGCGCGCGAACGGGCCGAATCTATTCGATCAGCTTCGGGATCGGCACCGGCCTTGCAGGACTTTGCGGGGCGCTCTACGCGCCAACGATGACGCTGATCCCGACCATGGGGGCGACCTTCGTGGTCGAAAGCTTCGTGACGGTCGTCATTGGAGGGGCAAACGTGCTGCTAGGAACAGCGCCGGCCGCTGTGTTCCTGGCGATGATCCGGATGGCGCTGAACGCGAGCTACGGCCAGATCATCGGACAGATTGGCATGCTGGTCGCCGTTATTTTGATCATTCGGGTGTTGCCCGAGGGGCTCTCCAGCGTTCTGGTTCGTCGTGGGCGCTAAAGGGAATTTGTGATGTTCAAGCTGCTGGAAGGTCCGCAGACGCTCGGACGTGGCAAGATCTTCTGGTCCTGCTTCCTTGCAGTGCTCGCGGGCGCATTGACATATCCGCTGTTCGCCGACTCCTATGATGTGGGGAATTTCGCCTATTTCCTGATCTGGATATTCATGGCGCTCGGCCTCTGCCTGATGTGGGGCTATGGCGGGATGCTGTCGTTCGGCCAGACCTTGTTCTTCGGCATCGCCGGTTACGGTTATGGCGTGCTCGCGATTAACATGGGCGGCGGCACCGCAACGATCGCCGCGCTTGCGCTGTCCGTTGTCCTTGCGATGGTGGCGGCCGGCATCCTCGGCTATTTCATGATCTGGGGTGGCATCAACGGCATCTTCTTCGGGATCGTGACGCTGTCTGCGACGCTGGTGCTTGCCTTCTTCCTCGGCCAGACCGCGGGGCCGGAATGGCACATCGGCCCGGCGCGGCTGAATGGCTTCAACGGCATGAAGGGCATGGACCCGCTCGCCGTCGGCGACTTCTATATCGAGGGATCGGCGCTCTACTACGTCATGATCGCGCTGATCGTGATCGTCTATCTCGCGCTGCGCATGCTCGTGAATTCGGGCATCGGCAACGTTATCGTGGCGACGCGCGAGAACCCGCAGCGCGCCGAGATGCTGGGTTATGACGTCCGGAAATACCAGCTCCTGACCTTCGTGATCGGCAGCGGCCTCGCAGGGCTGAGTGGTGCGCTGTACACGTCCTGGGGCCAATTCATCACGCCGTCCAGCATTGGCCTGCCTGCGGCGGCGATGCCCATCGTATGGGTGGCTTTCTCCGGACGGAGCGACCTGACCGCAACTCTGGTCGGATCGTTCCTGCTGCTGTTCGGCTTTCAGACCATCACGGTCTACAGCCAGCAGGCAGCACTCGTGCTGATGGGAGCGCTGCTGCTCGCCACGGTGATGCTGGCGCCGCAGGGTTTTGTGCTCGGCATCGGCAAGCTTGCTGCCGACTGGTGGAGCGGGCGTCGGCGGCGCGATGATAGCCCCGTCATGGCGGAGGCTGGTCGCTTGCAGTCGGAAGAGCCCTGATCATGGCGCTGGTCGAAGTCAAAGGCGTATCCAAGCGTTTTGGCGGATTGACCGCAGTCTCCGACGTCGACCTCACGGTCAACGCCGGTGAGGTCCACTGCCTGATCGGACCCAATGGCGCCGGCAAGAGCACATTGTTCAAGCTGATCGTGGGTCTCTACCCGCCGAGCCAGGGCAGCATCCTGTTCGATACCGTCGACATCACCAAGGAGCGTCCCTACGCACGCGTGCAGCGAGGCATGAGCATCAAGATGCAGGCTCCGAGCGTGTTCAAGGAGCTGCCGGTTCGGCAAAACATCCAGACTGCGCTCCAGGAACGACTGTCCGGCGCGGAACGCATCGCCGAGGAGGATCGCCTGCTGACTCTGCTCAACCTGGGGCCGGACAGCGATAAGCTCGCGGGTGCGCTGTCGCATGGCCAGCAGCAATGGCTCGAGATCGGGATGGCGCTGGCGCTGAAGCCGCAGCTCCTGCTGCTGGACGAGCCGACTGCCGGCATGTCGCCGGAGGAAACCTTCAAGACCGGCGAGCTGATCAAGTCGTTCAATGCAGAGGGCATGACGGTCCTTGTCGTCGAGCATGACATGGCCTTCGTGCGCCAGGTCGCCCAGCGCGTCACGGTGCTGCATCTCGGCAAGATTTTCGCACGCGGCGATCTCGAAAGCATTTTGCAGGACGCGAAAGTCGCGGAAATTTATCTCGGTAAGACGCATGCTCACTGAACCCAAGCCCRCTGACCGGATTCTGGACGTATCGGAATTATGGGCGGGATACGGTGCGACGCCGATTCTGCAGGGCGTCACCATGTCGGTCTCCCGCGGCGAGATTGTCGGCGTGATCGGCCGTAACGGTGTCGGCAAGTCGACTCTGATGCGGTGCCTGATCGGTTTGCTGCAAACCTGGCGTGGCACGATCAGCTTCATGGAGCAGGACGTAACAAAGCTCGAAGCCGACGCGCGGGCGAGGGCGGGCTTCGGCTACATCCCGCAGGGACGCGATGTCTTTCCGCAGATGACCGTCGAGGAAAACCTGCAGGTCGGCGAGTTGATCGGCGGTCCCGGCGGCAAGAAGCTGCCTGAACTCGTCTATGAGTATTTTCCGCGACTGAAGGAACGCCGGCGGCAGGCCGCAGGCACGATGTCTGGCGGCGAGCAGCAACAGCTCGCCATAGGCCGCGCGCTGATCGGCAATCCGTCCTTGATGATCCTGGACGAGCCGTCCGAGGGTATCCAGCCCTCGATCGTCCAGCACATCTGCGAGGCGCTGAGATCGTTCCGGAACGAGCTCGGGACCACCATCATCTTCGTCGAGCAGAACCTCGACACGATCCTGGCAATCGCCGAGCGTTGTTACATCATGGAGAAGGGCAAGATCGCGCAGTCGCTGGCGGGTGGCGAGGTTAACGAGGACAATGTCCGCGAGCAGCTCCTGCTCTGAACGGCCGCATGGCATGTTTTCAAGTCGTCAATAGGGAGGGAATGGACATGGATCTGGGACTCAAGGGAGCAAAGGTTCTCGTCACCGGCAGCACCAAGGGGATCGGCAGGGCGATCGCCGACACGTTCGCGGCGGAAGGCGCGGATGTCGGCATCTGCGCGCGCAACCAGGCCGACGTCGATAGCGCAGTCGCCGCGATCAAGGCGAAGGGCGTCGCTGCCTTTGGTCGTTCGGTCGATGTCTCCAACGGCCCGGCGCTCAAGGCCTGGGTCGAGGACATGGCCTCGAAGCTTGGCGGCATCGACGTCGTGGTCGCCAATGTCAGTGCGCTGTCGATCGGACAGGACGAGGAGAGCTGGGAGAAGGAATTCTCCACCGACATGATGGGCACCGTACGGCTGGTCAATGCGGCGATGCCGTATCTCGAGAAGAGCAAGGCCGCGGCGATCGTGACCATCGCCAGCGTTTCAGGGCGGGAGGTTGACTTCGCGAGCGGCCCCTACGGCACGTTCAAGGCCGCGATCATCCACTATACGCAAGGTCTCGCCTTCCAGCTTGCCGGCAAAGGCATCCGCGCCAATTCGGTGTCGCCGGGCAATACCTATTTCGAGGGCGGTGTCTGGAATCAGATCAAGGACGGCAATCCCGAGTTGTACAAGACCGCGCTGGCGCTGAATCCGACCGGCCGCATGGGAACGCCGCAGGAAATGGCGAACGGTGCGGTGTTCCTTGCCAGCAAGGCAGCGAGTTTCATCACGGGGACCAACCTCGTGGTCGACGGTGCCCTCACGCGCGGCGTGCAGTTCTAGGCGCTCCCTGAGTAGCGCAGTCACGAAACCGGGCCGTCTGCGGCGCCGGTGGGCGAAGCCGTTTCCGACAACAGCAGGACAGTCAGATGTCAGCAGATCCAATTCACTACAAGTCGATCATCGAAATCTCCGAGCTGTTCCGCCGCGGCGAGCTTCTACCTTCGAAAGTGACCGAGGTGATGCTGGGCCGGATCGCGAAGCTCGATCAGAAGTTTCACGGCTACGCGCTCGTCCTCGCCGAGCGGGCCATGGCGCAGGCGAAGCGCTGTGACGCCGAGCTTGCCAAGGGCATCTGGCGCGGGCCGCTGCACGGCGTGCCGATCGGATTGAAGGATCTCTGCTACACCACTTTCGCGCCGACCGCTGGTGGTACCACGATCCACGCTAGGTTCGTCCCCTCCTTCAACGCGACGATCGTGGACCGGCTCGAACACGCCGGCGCCGTCACGCTCGGCAAGCTAAAAATGACCGAGGGCGCCTATACGAGCCATCATCCCGACGACCAAGCGCCGCTCAATCCCTGGGGGACCGACTACTGGGTCGGCTCCTCCTCAAGCGGATCGGGCGTGGCCACTTCGGCGGGACTTTGCTTTGGCTCGATCGGCAGCGACACCGGCGGCTCGATCCGGTTTCCGTCGGCGACGTGCGGGCTGACCGGGATCAAGCCCACCTGGGGACGTGTGAGCCGCCACGGCGTCTTCCCGCTGGCTGACTCTCTCGATCATGTCGGGCCGATGTGCCGGAGCGCAGCCGATGCCGCGGCCATGCTCGGCGTCATCGCGGGCGCAGACGTCAATGATCCGACCGCCCTTCAGGCGCCGGTGCCGAACTATCTGGCGGGGATCGGTGACGGCGTGCGAGGCTTACGGATTGGCGTGGACCGCAGCTACACGCAGGACGGGATCGATCCGCAGGTGGTCGCCGCCTTGCTGGAAGCGGAGCGTACGCTTGCGGACCTCGGCGCCGATATTCGTGAGGTCAAGTTCCCAGCTTACGAGAAGCTCGTGAGCATGTGGATTCCGATGTGCTCCATCGAGACGGCAGAAGCGCATCTCGAGACCTATCCGTCGCGGAAGTCGGAATACGGCCCAGATCTGGCGCAACTGATCGAGCAGGGCAGGTCGATGAATGGCGTCGAGATCGCTCAGATCCATCATGAGCGGTTGAAATTCTGCGGCAGCCTCGCGGCGCTGTTCGGCGATATCGACCTGCTCCTGATTCCCACCATGCCTGTGCCGATCCCAACGCTGACCAAGATGGGCGAATACGGCGCCGATCCGGGCGTGCTGCTCAGCATCCTGCGCTTCACGGCAGTGTTCGATTTCTCGGGCAGTCCGACCATCACGCTGCCGAACGGCATGGCGGCGGACGGGTTGCCGCTCAGCATGCAACTCGTCGGCCCGCATCTGTCCGAAGATACGCTCACGCGCACCGCGTATGCCTTCCAGTCAGTGACGGATTGGCATACGCAGCGTGCTTCCATCGAATGAAGCATCCCGCGACTACCCCTGGACGGGATTGAAGGATACAATTCGGACCGGATAGGCGTACTGGCCGGACCGCAGATTTTGCAGGATGATCTCGAGGTTGGTGTCAGCCTCGTCGGTCTCGCGCCGGGCGCAACCAGCGCGCGCCGACGTCTTCAAGCACCAGATAGATGTCGCGGTCGATGCGGTCGGCCGGCACGATCGAGGGCGAGGAACGTAATCCCGCGCGGCGGGAATGACGCGACGAGCACGACGTGTCGCAGGGATTGTCATCCACAGAATTGGAGCGAAGTGTCGCGCGCGGTCTAGTGTGCTTGGCTAAGGCCGCCTCATCGCCATGGCTGTCACGCGTCGCCTATGCATCTACCTTTCTGTCGGCACACGCTTGCGCTGATCGATCGCGGGGCCTGCCTCCTCTCGCTTGGATGATCGGGTGCTTGCCGCCAGGACCGGATGGAGCGCGTCGTGAAGCTTTGCTCCGTTCCTGATGTTGAACAGATCCGCGCTGGGAAGGCCGGCTGTCTGTACTGACGTTCGCAACCGCACAAATCGAGATGGGGCCAGGGTTAGATCCGGCCCMGCGACGTGATCCGCCATTGACAGGTCAGCGGAGATGATAGAATTATAACAGGATAAGTTGCAAAAATAACAATATGTCACCATCGTACCAGCGTCTTGCGGGGCGACGGGAGGAAAGTTTGGAACTGTCCGGTTCGGTTGCAGCAGAACCTCGGTCGTCGACCTCGCTTGTGATGGTCAGTGGCATCAACAAGCGCTTCGGCGGCGTGCGAGCGCTGCGTGACGTCAACCTCGAGGTTCGCGCCGGCGAGGTTCATGCGCTGCTGGGCGAGAACGGCGCGGGAAAATCTACCCTGATCAAGATTCTCAGTGGTGTTCATGCCCTCGACAGCGGCACGATCGAGATCGCCGGCAGGCCGGTGGAATTCGACAGCCCGGCGAAGTCGCGCGAGGCGGGGATCGCTGTCGTTTATCAGGATCTCAGCCTCGTCGAATCCTTGAGCGTTGCGGACAATCTGTTGCTCGGCCGTGAGCCGCGTGCGCGTTTCGGCTTCGTCCGGCAGCGCGCGCTGATGGCCAGGGCCGAGGCGTTCCTGAACGCGCTCGGCATTCCCCTGGATGCGAGTGCGGCTGTCGGCTCGCTGCCTTTCGCCTATCGCCAGATGACGGAGATCGCCAAGGCGCTGATGGGCGAGGTCCGGCTTCTGATCCTCGACGAGCCGACCTCCTCGCTGACATCGGATGAGGTCCGGATCCTGTTCGATGCGATCGGGAAGGCGACGCGCCGCGGAGTCGGCGTGATCTATGTGACCCATCGGCTCAACGAGGTGTTCGAGATCTCGCAGCGCGTCACGGTGCTGCGCGATGGCGCTAACGCGGGCACGTTTGTCACCGCCGAGACCGACATGAAGCGGCTGGTGAACGCGATCGTCGGAACCGATCGATCGCCACCCACGGGCCCGCGCACCGAACCTGTCGCGAAGCGTGAATTGGATCCGTCGCCGGTTCTGTCGCTGTCCGACGTGTCCAACGACCGGCTTCGCGCCGTCGATCTGTCCGTGCTGAAGGGCGAGATCCACGGCCTCGCCGGATTGATCGGCAGCGGCCGCACGGAGATTTTGGAGACAGTGTTTGGCCTCCGGCCGCTCGAGAGCGGCGCAATCGAGATCGAGGGCCGGCGATGGCTGCCGAGAGGGCCTGCCGATGCGATCGAGCAGGGCATCGCGCTGGTGCCGGAAGACCGGCATGTGCAGGGTCTGGTCCTGGACCATTCGATCGAGCGAAACGTCACCTTGCCGCGAATTCCCCACTTCTCGCGCTGGGGCTGGATGCAGCAACGCGCCGCCGCCAGGCGTGCGGAAACCGCGGTCGCCAGGCTTTCGGTGAAAGCGCCAGGCGCGTTCAGCCTGGTCAGGACGCTCTCCGGCGGCAACCAGCAAAAGGTCGTATTCGGAAAATGGAATGATCCGCGGCCGCGCGTGCTGCTCCTGGATGAACCGACGGTCGGCGTCGACGTGGGCGCACGCGAGGAAATCTATGCCGTGATCCGGAATGCCGTCCGCGACGGCAGCGGGGTCCTGGTCGTCTCGTCCGATCTCGTCGAATTGATCGAGCTCTGCGACCGCATCTCCGTGATCGTCAACGGGCGTGTAGCTCGTACGCTGTCGCGCGGCGAGATCGATGATGCCGAAGAGCTGCATCATCTCCTCCAGATGTACCAGGCCTCCGGGCCGGGCCACTTGCAAGAGCTTCCCGCATGACCGAACTGACTGCTCCCAACGTGGTCGCCTCGTCGACCCCATCTGATCGCCGCCGCAAGATTCTCCAGAATTTGCTGCGGGGCGAGCGGCCGTACATGCTGTACATCGCCTTCGTGATCCTGCTGGTCGTGTTCAGCCTGTCTTCGCCCTGGTTTCTTTCGGTCGACAATTTCCTGAACATCGGGCGCCAGACCACGCTGGTGTCGATCATCGCGGTCGGCATGACCTTCATCATCATCGCGCGTCAGATCGATCTGTCGGTTGCCTCGACATTGGCGCTGTCAGGCATGGCGGCTGCTCTCGCGATGAGCCAGATCAACAACAGCTGGATCGTGGGTGCCGTGGCCGGGCTCGGCACCGGCGCGCTGGTCGGGCTGCTCAATGGCATCCTGACCACGCAGCTATCGATCCCGTCGTTCCTGGTGACGCTGGGCTCGCTGAGCATGGCGCGGGGACTGGCGATGATGGTGACCAACACCAAGCCGGTGATCATCACCAACGAGACCTATTTCGCGATCTTTGGCGAAGGCACGTTCCTCGGCATACCGGTTCCGATCGCCTGGACTTTGGCGGCGATGATTATCGGCATCCTGCTGCTGCACTATAACGTGTTCGGCCGGCGCATCTATGCGGTCGGCGGCAACCCGACCGCGGCGCTCTATTCCGGCATCAACACCAAACGGATCACGACTGCGGCCTTTGTCCTGACCGGCACGCTGGCCGGATTGGCGGCGTTGGTGCTGTCGGCGCGTTCACATGCCGCGCGGCCAGATGTCGTGCAGGGCATGGAGCTCGACGTCATCGCCGCGGTGATCCTCGGCGGCTGCAGCCTGTTCGGCGGGCGCGGCTACATCCTGGGGACGCTGTTCGGCAGCTTGATCATCGGCACGCTCAACAACGGCCTTGTTCTGCTCGGCGTGAGCTCGCCGATGCAGCTCGTGATCAAGGGCGCGATCATCGTTGCCGCGGTTGCTTTCACGAAACGCTAGTCGAAGTCAGGCGCGGCGCCTGAACAACAAGTTCATTGCGCTGCGTGGGTAGGGGCAAGGTCGCTGGCCCTCCGGTGAATCGGCGACCAAAAAATGGAGGAAACAATGAAACCAATCTTGCGACAAACCTTGCCTTTGACTGCGTTGGTGGCCGCTGCCGCCCTCTCGATGATCCCGTCGGCTCGCGCCGAAGTGCCCGCGACCTGCGTCAAGGGTGTCGATCTCGCGAAGCTCGGGCCGAAGTCGATCGTCGGCCAGGGACCCCACGGCGAAAAGGCGGCTTCCCCCGAGGTGCTCGCGCTGTCGGAGGCCGACGCCGCCAAGATCAAGGAGAAGAACTTCAAGGTCGGCATCTCCATGCAGACGGTCAACCTCGACTGGTCGCAGCTCCAGATCCAGGGCATCACCGATACGCTGAAGAAGTACGGCGTGACGGTGACGGGCGTCGCGTCCGCCGAATATCAGGTGGACAAGCAGATCGCCGATATCGAGAACACGATCCAGCAGCATCCGGACGGCATCATTTCGATTCCGGTCGATTTCACCGCGACCGCGCCGACCTACAAGAAGATCGCCAAAGCCGGCATCAAGCTCGTGCTGATGGACAGCATCCCGACTGGTCTGAAGCATCCCGAGGAATATGCGACGATGGTCTCGGCCGATAGCCAGGGCAATGGCCAGATCGCGGCACAGATCCTGGCATCCTGCGTGGCGCAGGGCGGCACCATCGGTCTCGTCAATTTCGGCGTCGACTATTTCAGCACCAACGAGCGCACCAAGGGCGTGCGGGAGTGGATGAAAGCAAACCGCCCTGACATCAAGATGAAGCAGGTCGACTTCACCGATCCGCCGAAGGTCTCGCAGATCGCGGGCGACTTCCTGACCGGCAATCCCGACGTCAAGGGACTGTACGCGGTGTGGGATCAACCGGCGCTCGACACGCTGAGCTCGATGCGGGCTCAGGGCATCGATATTCCCATGACGACGGTCGACCTCGGTCTGCAATCGGCGATCGAGATTGCCAAGGGCGGGCCGCTGAAGGCGACCGGCTCGCAGCGTCCCTACGACCAGGGCGTCGCCGAGGCGATGGCGATGATGAACGCGCTGCTGGGTAAGGAAACGCCTGGCTGGGTAGGTGTGCAGTCGCTGCCGGTGACGCAGTCGAATGTGCTGGAGTCCTACAAGACCGTATTCAAGAAGGACCCGCCGGCCGAGCTGACGGATGCCTGCAACAAGGCGAAGCCCGCCTGCAACTAGCCTGAAACAGCGATGCGCGATCCACCGAGACCGCGCATCGTTCAGTCAGCCTGATCCGGGCGAACCAGCCCCCGTCCGGATCAGGCTGTGCTGGTGACGTATTCGACGGGAAGGCTGCGGAAGTGCTTGCGCGTGTCTGCCGACACGGAGCCACCGACGATGATCCGCGAGAATGAGCTGACGTCGGAGAAGAACGCCGGCTTGAGGCTGCCGAGCTTGCTGGCGTCGACCACGAGGATGCTCTCCATCGCGGTAGCGATCACGGCCTGCTTGATGGCGACTTCGTGAAAATTCGAGCAGCTGGCGCCGCGGGTCCAGTGCAGGCCGCCGGCCGAGATGAAAGCCTTGTTGACCCCGAGCCGCCGCAGGTAGGACAGGCCGTCATCCGACGAGAACGACTGCGACGACGGATGGTAGAGCCCGCCCATCAACATCACCTGCGTCGCTGGCCGGTGGGTGACGATCGAGGCGACGTTCAGCGAATAGCAGATCACCGAAAGAGGCATGTCCTCAGGCAGGCAATCCGCCAGCGACTGCATCGTGGTGCCGCAGTCGATGAAGATGGTGTCACCTTCCTTGATCGAGGCGGCTGCGGATCGGCAGGCGAGGCGCTTGTCCTGCGTGTGCTGGTCGATTTCCTGTTCGAATGTGTACTTGATCCCGGTCGGCGACGCCGCGTTGACGACGTAGCCGCCGAGCAGGGCGAGCGCCGCCTCGGGCCCGGCAAGGTCGCGCCTGACGGTCATCTCCGACACCTTCAGCAGCTCTGCGGCGTCCTTCAGATGCAGTGCGCCGCTCGTCTCGACGGCGCGTCGCAGCCGTTGCAGCCGTTGGACGCGGGTCTCGCTGGGGCGTGCGGTCGGTGTTTCAGTCATTTTCGTCACCGAGCTTGCTTATCCGGTTGACAATGATCTTACAATGATGTGAGTTTAGCAACGTCAATCTGTTACAATAATAACATTTGGCCCGAAGGGTGTTTCGCTGTCCGACGACGGGAGGCAGCAGAAGCGCCGGCGGCCAAGGGATGGGAGGATCGCATGTTGCAATCGGCACATTCAGTCTATCTGCCGTTTCAGGCGATTCGCTAGCATTGCGCGGCGTACCGATGGCGCAGGGCGTCTTGATATCAAATCCATCCGCGGTGCCGGCGCAGCCCCATGCGCGGGATCACAATCATCCGCATCCGATCGCGCGCAACAGCGGCCGCGCGCTCGAGATGGACTGGGTCGACGATATCCGGATCAATCTGTCCGCCGCCGAGCGCCGCGTTGCGAGCCTGCCGGGCCGGCGCACCGTCAAGAAGGACGCGCAGG
This sequence comes from Bradyrhizobium sp. 2TAF36, assembly GCF_052114925.1. NCBI lineage: Bacteria > Pseudomonadati > Pseudomonadota > Alphaproteobacteria > Hyphomicrobiales > Nitrobacteraceae > Bradyrhizobium > Bradyrhizobium sp. 2TAF36. Next base: position 39,866 of record NZ_JBFRFR010000029.1, read on the forward strand.
CGGCGTGGTTGCTCAAGGCGATCACCTGCATCGACCTGACGACACTCAACGGCGACGATACGGCGGAGCGGGTGAAGCGCCTCTGTGCCAAGGCGAGGGCCCCGATACGAAGTGACCTCCTCGAGGCACTCGGTTTTGCAGGGCGCCGGCTGCACACGGGCGCGATCTGCGTCTATCACCGCTTCGTCGCAACCGCGGTCGAAGCGCTCGATGGGTATGACATTCCGGTCGCTGCGGTTTCGACTGGATTTCCGGCAGGCCTCGTGCCTCACGATCTGAAACTCAAGGAGATCGAGGCGTCCGTCAGGGACGGTGCGCAGGAGATCGACATCGTCATCACGCGTGAGCATGTGCTGACCGGAGATTGGCGCGCTCTCCACGCCGAGGTCCGGGATTTCCGCGCAGCCTGCGGCAATGCGCATCTGAAGACGATCCTCGCAACCGGCGACCTCAAAACGCTGCGCAACGTCGCCAAGGCGTCGATGGTCTGCATGATGGCCGGCGCGGACTTCATTAAGACCTCCACCGGCAAGGAAGGCGTCAATGCCACGCTGCCGGTGACGCTCGCGATGCTGCGCATGATCAGGGTCTATGAGGAGCGCACGGGCTTCAAGATCGGCTTCAAGCCGGCCGGCGGAATCTCGACGGCGAAGGATGTACTCAACTACCAGTTCCTGATGAAGGAGGAGTTGGGACGCGATTGGCTCGAGCCGGATCTGTTCCGCGTCGGCGCCTCGAGTCTGCTCGCCGACATCGAGCGCCAGCTCGAGCATCACGTCACCGGCCGCTACTCGGCCTTCAACCGTCATCCCGTGGGCTGAGCATGAGTATCGCACATTACTACGAGACCATGGATTATGGTCCCGCTCCCGAGGCGGACGGCGAGGCGCGCGCCTGGCTGAAGCGGCACGACGCGACGTTTGGGCATTTCATTGCCGGTAAATTTGTCGCGCCGGCTTCGGGCAAGCATCTGGCGACGATCGAGCCGGCCACCGGAAAGACGCTGGCCAAGATCGCGCAAGGCATCGCAGCGGATGTCGAGGCTGCCGTCGGCGCCGCGCGATCGGCGCAGTCGTCATGGGCAAAGCTCGGTGGTCACGGTCGTGCCCGTCATCTCTATGCACTCGCGCGTATGCTGCAACGTCATGCTCGTCTGTTCGCGGTGTTGGAAGCGATCGATAATGGCAAACCGATCAGGGAAACCCGCGATCTCGATGTGCCACTCGCCGCGCGCCACTTCCTTTATCACGCCGGCTGGGCGCAATTGCAGGACCGCGAATTCGCCGACCACGTCCCGGTCGGTGTGATCGGCCAGATCATCCCCTGGAACTTTCCGCTGCTGATGCTGGCCTGGAAGATCGCGCCCGCGCTGGCGACCGGCAACACCGTGGTGCTGAAACCGGCAGAGTTCACGTCACTCACCGCGCTGCTGTTCGCCGAGCTCGCGGCGGAAGCCGGCCTGCCGCTCGGCGTGTTGAATGTGGTGACGGGTGATGGCGCCACCGGCGCGTTGCTGGTCGAAAATCCCGGTGTCGACAAGATCGCCTTCACGGGGTCGACCGAGGTCGGGCGGTTGATCCGTCAGTCGACCGCAGGCAGCGGCAAGTCGCTGACGCTCGAGCTCGGCGGCAAGTCGCCGTTCATCGTGTTCGACGACGCCGACATCGATGGCGCCGTGGAAGGCGTGGTCGATGCGATCTGGTTCAACCAGGGCCAGGTCTGTTGTGCCGGATCGCGGCTTCTGCTGCAGGAAGGGATCGCAGAGACATTCCGCAAGCGCCTCATCCGCCGCATGGAGAGGCTGCGCGTGGGTCCGCCGCTCGACAAGGCGATCGACATGGGCGCGGTGGTCGCACCGGTGCAGCTCGAGCGGATCAAGGCGCTGGTCGAAACCGGCGTCAAGGAGGGCGCCGAGAAGTATCAGGCGCCGGGGCCGATCCCCGCTGAGGGATGCTTCTATCCGCCGACCTTGCTTTGGAACGTACATCCGGCATCGACCGTGGCGATCGAGGAGATATTCGGCCCGGTGCTGGTCGCGATGACGTTCCGCACGCCGGACGAGGCGGTGATGCTCGCCAACAACACGCGCTATGGCCTTGCCGCCAGCGTGTGGAGCGAGACCATCGGGCTGGCGCTCGATATCGCGCCGAAGCTTCAGGCCGGCGTGGTCTGGGTCAATGCGACCAATTTGTTCGATGCCAGCGTCGGCTTCGGCGGCTATCGCGAGTCCGGCTTCGGTCGCGAGGGCGGCCGGGAAGGTCTCTACGAATATCTCAAGCCGAAAGCCTGGAGCGGGCGGAAGCCGCGGGCGAAGGTGCCGCCGCCATCCCCGGCGGCTTCTAACGACGGCGCCGGATTTGGCACGCCGCCGATCGACCGAACCGCCAAGCTGTTCGTCGGCGGCAAGCAGGTTCGTCCCGACGGAAATTATTCGCGCGCGGTGCTGTCGCCGAAGGGGAAGCACCTCGGCGAAGCCGGCGAGGGCAATCGCAAGGATATCCGTAACGCGGTGGCCGCCGCGCGCTCGGCCGAGGGTTGGGCGCGGGCGACGACGCATAATCGCGCCCAAATCCTCTACTACCTTGCCGAGAATCTGTCCGCGCGTGGCGACGAGTTCGCCCGGCGCATCGGTGATATGACCCGCGGTTCGCCCGCCAAGGCGCGCGCGGAGGTCGAGGCGAGTATCGAACGGCTATTCAGCTATGGGGCCTGGGCCGACAAATACGAGGGGACGATCCATGCACCGCCGTTGCGCGGCGTGGCGCTTGCCATGCACGAGCCGATCGGCGTGGTCGGGGTGGCCTGTCCGGACGAGGCCCCGTTGCTGGGCTTCATCAGCCTGGTGGCACCGTTGATTGCGATGGGCAACCGCGTCGTCGCCGTCCCAAGCGAGCGGCATCCGCTTGCAGCGACCGATTTTTATCAGGTGCTGGAGACGTCGGATGTGCCGGCAGGCGTCGTCAATATCGTCACCGGCGAGCGCGACGCGCTCGCAAGGGTCCTTGCCGAGCATGACGACGTCGATGCGCTCTGGGTGTTCGGCTCGCAGGAGGCCTCGACTGCTGCGGAGCGGCTGTCGATCGGCAACCTCAAGCGGACGCTGGTCGACCACGGGCTGGCGCTCGATTGGTACGACCGGGTGGCGAGCGAAGGTCCGATCCTGCTCCGCCACGCGGTGCAGGTGAAGAACATCTGGATTCCCTATGGGGACTAAAGACGTCACCTTGCGGTGATACGGGTTGGCATCCGGACCATCAGAGTTCGGGCGATTTTTTGAAGACAAGGGAGGGACGCAACATGCTCAAGGGCATCAATCCACTGCTCAATGCCGACGTGCTTTATGCCTTGCGCGCAATGGGGCACGGGGACCGCCTCGTGGTGTGCGACACCAATTTTCCTGCCGACTCCATCGCGCGCCAGACCGTGTTCGGCGAGCTGCTTCGCATCGACAACGTCAGTACGGCAAAGGCGATCGAAGCCATTCTCTCGGTGCTGCCGCTCGATACGTTCGTCGACGATGCCGCAATCCGCATGGAGATCGTTGGCCAGCCCCAGGAGGTGCCGCCCGTGCAGCGCGAGGTGCAGGCCGCGATCGACCGAGCCGAGGGACGCTCCTGGCCGCTGGTCGGGGTCGAGCGCCATGCCTTCTATGAAAAGGCCAAGACGGCCTACTGCGTGATCGCCACGGGAGAGCGGCGCTTCTACGGCTGCTTCCTGTTTTCCAAGGGCGTCATCGCGCCGGACGGAGAGTGACGACCATGAGCAAGACTGGCGTCGCAGTGCTCGGCATCTTCGTCGTCGATCTGGCCTTCCGGGCCGGCAACATGCCCGCGATCGGTGAAACGATCGCCGGCTCGGGATTTGCCATGGGACCAGGCGGCAAGGGGTCGAACCAGGCCGTGGCCGCTGCGCGCGCAGGCGCAGACGTGACCTTCATCTCCCGGATCGGCCGCGACGCCTTCGGTGATCTTGCCATCAAGACGTGGGAAACCGAGGGCATTCGGCCCCGCGTCGCCAGGACTGCGGAGGAGCCGACCGGCGCCGCCTTCATCTATGTCCACGAGACACGCGGCGACAACGCCATCATCGTGGTGAGCGGAGCGGCCGACGGTCTCAGCCCCAGCGACGTCGATGCGGCGGCGGATTCGATCCGCACCAGCCGCGTCTTCGTGACCCAGCTCGAGCAACCGGTCGCGGCCGCGCAGCGCGGCCTCGAGATCGCGCGCGCTGCGGGCAGCATCACCGTGTTCAACCCGGCACCTGCGGTCAAATTCGACGATGGCCTGTTTGCCTTGTGCGACTACGTCGTTCCCAATGAGACCGAGGCGGAAGCGCTGACGGGGATCGCGGTGAGCGATCTTGCCGGCGCCCGCCGCGCCGGCGAAGCGTTGCTGACCAAGGGAGCGGGCACYGCGCTGATCACGCTCGGCGAACGCGGGGCGCTGTTTCATGGGCGAGACCGCTCGCTACACGTGCCCCCGTTCGCCGCCGGCAAGGTGGTCGAAACCGCGGGCGCGGGCGATGCATTCGTCGGCGGCTTCGCTGCAGCGCTTGCGGGCGGCGCCGATCCCCTGGAAGCGGCGCGCTTCGGTTCCGCCACTGCGGGGATTTCCGTGACGCGCGCGGGGACTGCGCCTGCCATGCCGCGGCGCGCCGAGATTGAAGCCCTGTTGAAGGGATGATCTGCTCATGATGCGGAACGATCCGATCAAGCATGTCTTCATCTGGCCGGCGGTGCTCGTCGTGCTGGCGATCTCGATCTTTCCGCTGATCTATTCGCTCACCACGAGCTTCCTCAGCTATCGCCTGATTCCGCCGATCCCGCCGCGCGTCGTGTGGTTCGGAAATTATGCTACGCTCCTGCAAGAGCCGCGCTTCTGGAATGCGATCTTCACGACGACGCTGATCGCGTTCGTTGCCGTCGGGCTGCAATACGTGATCGGGTTTGGCGTTGCGCTCGCGCTGAACGCGCGCGTTCCGGGCGAACGGCTATTTCGCGTGGCCTTGCTGCTGCCCATGCTTCTGGCCCCGGTCGCCGTCGCGCTTGTTGCTCGCATGATCTTCAATCCGACCATGGGGCCGCTCAACCAGTTCCTGTCCATGTTCGGCATGGCGAACCTGCCGTTCCTCACCAACGGTCATTGGGCGCTGGCCTGCATCATCGCTGTTGAGATCTGGCAGTGGACCCCGTTCGTCATCCTGATGATGCTGGCTGGCCTGCAAACGCTCCCCGAAGATGTCTACGAGGCGGCCGAGCTCGAGAACGCCAGCGCCTGGCAGCAGTTCTGGGGCATCACCTTTCCGATGATGCTGCCGATCTCCGCCGCGGTCGTCTTCATCCGCCTGATCGAGAGCTACAAGATCATGGACACCGTATTCGTGATGACGGGCGGCGGACCGGGTGTGGACACCGAGACCCTGACCTTGTTCGCCTATCAGGAGGGTTTCAAGAAGTTCAATCTCGGCTACACGTCGGCGCTCAGCTTCCTGTTCCTGATCGCCATCACGATCATTGGCGTCACTTATCTGGCGCTGCTGCGGCCGCATCTGGAGAAGCGCCGATGAGCGGGCAGGGCCTTACCGGACTGTCGTGCTGGAGCCGCCGCCTGGTCGCGGCCGGTGTCTTCGCATGGTGCCTGATCACGGCGTTTCCGCTCTATTGGGTGGTCGTGACGGCGTTCAAGACCCCGCCGGGCGTGGTCGGCGGCCCGACCTATATTCCGTTCGTCGATTTCACGCCGACCCTGCAGCCCTTCATTGATCTCTATCAGGGTATCCGTGGCGAGTTCTTCCGGACCTTTTTGAACTCGACAATCGTTGGCTTGTCGGCGGCGGCGATCGCGACTGCCGTCGGCGCAATGGCGGCCTATGCGCTGGTGCGGTTCGAATTCAGGGTGCGCTTCGGCGCCGGTCTGATCTTCTTCCTGCTCGCGCTCGGCGGCTATCTGCTGTTCAACAATTCGCTCGGCTTCACCCGCGCGCAGGCGCTGCTGCTGGCGTTCCCGATCGCGCTTGTCGCTGCAATCCTGTCCAACCGCCTGCCGCTGCCGGGGCCGATCCTCGGCAATGAAGACATCCTGTTCTGGTTCGTCAGCCAGCGCATGTTTCCGCCGATCGTCACGGCTTTCGCGCTGTATCTCCTCTACAGCGAAATCGGCCGGCTCGGCTTCCAACTCATCGACAGCTATGTCGGCCTGACGCTGTGCTACGTCGCGTTCTCGCTGCCGATCGTGGTCTGGCTGATGCGCGACTTTTTCGAGGCCATTCCGATCGAGGTCGAAGAAGCCGCGATGGTCGACAACGTGCCAAGTTGGCGCATCTTCCTCGGCATCGTGGTGCCAATGTCGATGAACGGACTGCTGGCGACGTTCATGATCACGCTCGCCTTCGTCTGGAAYGAGTTCCTGTTCGCRCTSTTYCTGACCARTTCCAGATGGCAGACGCTGCCGATCCTGGTGGCGGGGCAGAACAGCCAGCGCGGCGACGAATGGTGGGCGATCTCGGCCGCGGCGCTCGTCGCCATCATTCCGATGATGATCATGGCAGGTCTGCTCAGCCGCATGATGCGGTCGGGCCTGCTGCTCGGAGCGATCAAATAGCAAAAACCTATGTAGGGAGGACTGGAYGATGTTGCGACGGACGTTTCTGATGCTGACCACCTCGCTCGCGATGGCTTGCACCGCGAGCCAGGCGAACGCTGCTTGTAGCCCGGATTACTCCGGCGTCACCCTGACTGTGGCGTCGCAGACCGGACCGTATATCGCCTCCGCGCTCAAGCTCGGCGCGGACGAATGGACCAAGAAGACCTGCGGCAAGGTCAATGTGGTCGAGTTCCCCTGGTCGGAGCTCTACCCGAAGATCGTTACATCGCTTACCGGATCGGACGCGGCGTTCGATCTGGTCAGCTTTGCGCCGGCCTGGCTGCCCGACTTCGTCACCTATCTCAGCGAGATGCCGAAAGAGATGCAGTCCGGCAAGGATTGGGACGATGTCGAGCCGGCCTACCGTGAGCGCCTGATGGTGTGGGAAGGCAAGATCTATTCGCAATCGATGGACGGCGACGTTCACACCTACACCTATCGCACCGACCTGTTCAGCGATCCCAAGGAGAAGGACGCCTTCAAGGCCAAGTACGGCTACGACCTGGCGCCGCCAAAGACCTGGAAGCAATATCTCGACATCGCGGAGTTCTTTCAGCGCCCCGACAAGGGGCTCTGGGGCACGGCGGAGGCCTTCCGTCGCGGTGGCCAGCAGTTCTGGTTCTTCTTCAGCCACGCGGCGGCCTATACCAACAACCCGAACTATCCGGGCGCGATGTTCTTCGACCCCGAAACGATGGATGCCCAGATCAACAATCCGGGCTGGGTGAAGGGATTGGAGGAATATATTCGCGCTTCCAAGCTTGGCCCGCCCAATGCGCTGAACTTTTCGTTCGGCGAGGTCAATGCCGCCGTGGCCGGCGGCCAGGTGGCCGAGTCGATCGGTTGGGGCGACACCGGCGTGATCGCCGCCGACCCCAAGCAATCGAAGATTTCCGGCAAGGTGGGCTCTGCGGTGCTGCCCGGCTCTGACGAGATATGGAACGCCAAAACCAAGAAGTGGGACAAGTTTCCGGCAGTGCTGCCGGCACCCTTCATGGCGTTCGGAGGCTGGCAGATTGCCGTGCCAAAGGTGGGCAAGAACCAGCAGGCGGCATGGGATTTCGTCAAGACGCTGACAAGCCCTGAAGTCTCCGGCAAGGCCGCGATTACCGGTGGCACGGGTGTCAACCCATACCGCAAGTCGCACACCACGAATCTGGAGTTGTGGAGCAAGATCTTCTCGCCGACGGAAGCCAAGGAATATCTCGGCGCCCAAGCCGACTCCATTAACGGCAAGAACGTTGCGCTCGACATGCGTTTGCCCGGCTATTTCTCCTACACCGAGGTTGTGGAGATTGAGCTTGGCAAGGCGCTGGCCGGCCAGACCACGCCGCAGGCCGCGCTGGACGCGGTCGCGAAGGAATGGAATCGCCTGACCGACGAGTTCGGCCGCGCGAAGCAGCTCGCCGCCTATCGCGCGGCGATGGGCCTCTCGCCGAAGAACTAGCTTCCCGCGGAGACTGCCCCGGATGATGCGTGAGCATCATCCGGGCTTTGTTGGCCGTCGATATAGGGGACGGAAAAAGGAATCCATGGCGCACGTCGAGATCGAGAACGTCAGCAAGGCATATGGGCCCTACAAGATCATCGAGGGGCTTAATCTGAGTGTGGCCGACGAGGAGTTTGTCGTGCTTGTCGGACCGTCCGGCTGCGGCAAGACCACGACGTTGCGCATGATAGCGGGACTGGAGACAGTCACCAGCGGAACCATTCGTATCGGTAATCGCGATGTGACGCAGCTGCGCCCAGGCTTGCGCAATTGCGCGATGGTGTTCCAGAACTATGCGCTCTATCCGCATATGACTGTTGGTGAGAATATCGGCTACGGCATGAAGGCGCGGGGCGAGTCGCGCGCCAATATCGCGAAGGCCGTCCAGGACGTGGCGCGGGTTCTCGACCTCGAGCAATACGTGGACCGTCGGCCCAAGCAGCTCTCCGGTGGGCAGCGTCAGCGCGTGGCGATCGGCCGTGCCATCGTGCGCAGCCCGGACGTGTTTCTGTTCGACGAGCCATTGTCAAACCTCGACGCCAAACTCCGCATCGAGATGCGGACCGAGATCAAGGCATTGCATCGCCGTCTCGCCAAGACGATCGTTTATGTCACACACGATCAGGTCGAAGCTATGACTATGGCCGATCGGGTCGTGGTGATGAATCGCGGCCGCATCGAGCAGGCGGCTGATCCGATCACGATCTATGAGAAACCAAGCAATCTCTTCGTCGCGGGCTTCATGGGCGCGCCCAGCATGAATTTCATCCACGGGGAGATTGCCGCTCGCGACGGTGCACTGATCTTCACCGAACCCTCGGGTACGGCGTTGAGATTGCCGAAATCCCGAGAGGCGGCCTATGCAGGGAGCATCGGCAAGCCGGTCGTGCTCGGCGTGCGGCCGGACCACGTGCTGCGGCAAGATGCGCCATCGGGCTCCTCCGTCCGCATGATGGTGAAAGACGTGGAGCCGCTCGGGCCGCATACTCTCGTGATTGGAACCGTGGGCGCATTTCCATTCACGGCGCAGATGCAAGTCGGTGTTTCTGCGGCGCCGGATTGCCCAATAGATGTCGCCATCGATCTGGAGCGAACGCACCTTTTCGACAAGGTTTCCGGGAAGGCCGTTTCATAGTCGGCGGTCCTCTGGCGGTGCAGGTAATCCCAAATCTTTACTTCCAGCGTGCGCATGCCTCATCGCGGTCACTTGCGCTGCGGCGAGCTCGCACGTGATGCGGGCGACGTTGCACCCTTCTTCGCAAACTTTGCTCGTCCGGCATTGGTGTCGAGCAGAGGCTGCGAAAAGAGATTGAGCGATCTCAGATGGTTACATGCCAATATTCATTACCTCGCGGGTAATGGAAGGGCTGAAATCCGCATGCTAGGTTTTCGAGCATGAACGCACATGCATCCACGGCACAGGCCGAACGCAGCCAGCCCGTCCATATCGGCGACCATTTGCGCGAATGGCGGCAACGCCGCCGCATGAGCCAGCTCGATCTGGCGGGCGAGGCCGAGATTTCCGCGCGGCATTTGAGCTTCGTCGAGACCGGCCGCGCTGCGCCCTCGCGCGACATGGTGCTCAGGCTCGCCGAACGTCTCGAGGTACCCTTGCGCGAACGCAACGTGCTGCTGGTCGCGGCCGGCTATGCGCCGGCGTTTCCGCAGCGACCGCTGGAGGATCCCGCCTTGAAATCAGCTCGCCAGGCGATCGACCTCGTTCTCAGGGCGCATGAGCCCAATCCGGCGCTGGCCTATGACCGGCACTGGAATCTGGTTTCCGCCAACCGCATGGTGGCGCCGCTGCTCGAAGGCATCCCGCAGCGGCTGCTCGGTCAGCCCTTCAACGTGCTGCGGCTCGCGTTTCACCCTGAAGCGCTGGCGCCGCGCACGGTCAATCTCGCGGAGTGGTGCGGGCACCTGCTGGAGCGGCTGCACCGGCAATGCGAGGCAACGGCCGATCCCGAGTTGATCAAGCTCTATAACGACCTCAAGAGCTATCCCATCCCGGCGCGCTCGGGGCCGCTGTCGAGCGACAATGTCGCGATTCCCTTCAAGCTGCGCCATGGCGGAGAGATACTAAGTTTCTTCTCCACCACCATGGTGTTCGGCACACCTGTGGACATCACGCTGTCGGAGCTGGCGCTGGAGACGTTCTTCCCGGCCGACGAGCGCACCGCCGAGCGGCTCAAGCAGATGGCAGCAGCTATGACCTAGCGCCCTTGCCTCGGGACGGGTTCTGCTTATCTTCGGCTTATCTTGAGCCAAACCCGCATCGCCCGAAGGAGGCGCTATGAGCACGTTGAAACCGCTCCAGATCGATGTCGTCTCCGACGTGGTGTGTCCCTGGTGCTATATCGGCAAGCACCGGATCGAGAGCGCGCTGGCGCTCGTGCCCGACGTCCCGGTCAAGCTGAATTTCCGCCCCTTCTTCCTCAATCCCTGGGTGCCGCGCGAGGGCATCAGCCGCGAGGCCTATCTCACCCAGAAGTTCGGCTCGGTCGAAGCCTATAAGGGCATTGCCGGCCGCGTGGTCGCAGCCGCGGGCGAGGAGGGCCTCGTCTACAAGCCCGAGCTGGTCGCGCGCCAGCCCAACACGACTGACTGCCATCGCTTGATCCTCTGGGCCGATGCGATCGGCAAGGCGCCCGAGATGAAGCAGCGGCTGATGGAGCTGTATTTCCGCGACGGCGGCGACCTCACTGACGTGAACGTGCTGGTGCAGGCGGCCGCCGACGTCGGCCTCGATGCCGACGACGTGCGCAAGCGCCTCGCCACCGACGAGGACGTCGCGCGCGTGTCGGCCGACGCGCAGGAGGCCGCCGAGAAGGGCATCTCCGGCGTGCCGACCTACGTGTTCGCGCAGAAATACGCCGTCTCCGGCGCGCAGGATCCGAACCTGCTCGCCCGCGCCATTCGCGAGGTCTCGGCGGAGATCAACGCACAGGCGGCGGAGTAGCTTTCGCTTATTTGCGGAGCAGACGCACCACGCGTCGCGCGGCCTCGTGCGCGACGTTGAGGCCAACCAGCGCCGCGTGAGTGAGCGCGACAACCGGATCGTGACGCCGCAGCGGAATCAGCACGTCGCCGATGGCGAAGCGTCCGCGCCAGATCGGGTTGATCATGGGGTGGTCGGCGCTCGCCGTGGAGTCCGCGCTGGCGATAGCCGGATCGGCGCAGAGATACCGTGTGAGGTCGAGCGTGAGCTGCACGCCCGGCGAATATCTTGCAAAGCGTTCGTCGATACCGAGCTTGAAGAAGAAGGCGCGGTCCTGGTGGCGCAGCACGATGCCGGCTGCCACCGGCGTCGTGCCGGCGCGCAGCGTGATGACCTCGCACTGCGCGGTCTCTGCCAGCGCGGGAACCGCGCGGCGAATGAAAGTCGCATCGCCCGCATGCTGGATCAGCGCGGTGCCGCGCTTGCCTTTCCAGCCACTGGCCTCGAGTTGCAGGAATGTTTCGAGCGCCGGCCCGATCTCGTCGGGCTTGCGCGCGACCTCGAAGGCGACGGGCCCGTGCTCTTCGAGGCGATGGCGCTGGCGACGCAGCTCCTTGAGCTTCTTGGCGCCGAGCGCGCCATGCAACAGCGTTTCACCATCCTGCGTCGCGTCGAGGCTGGCGCGGATGTAGGAGGAGAGGATACGCGGCTTCAGGCCGTCGCGATTGAGAACGTCCTTGAGCGAACTCATCGCCGCGCCGTCGAGTGCAACGTCGTTCAGCACGAGTGCATGCGCTCCGGCCTCGCGCGCCTGCTGCAACAGCCGCGCGGCCGCTTCGATCGGCGCGTCGCGGTCGATCAGCGGGCTGCACAGGGTGCCATAGGGATGCGCGCTCACCAGCGCGGGCAGGGGGATCTTCCAGGCGCGCCAGAGCGAGACCACCGGCATCAGCCCGATCAGCCGCGCCGACGCGCCGTCGAATGCGGGTAGCGCCGAGGCGTCCGTGCGGCCGCGTGCGGCCTCGCTCACGGCGAGCTCCCAGCCCGGCAGGTAATAGCCGTTCGGCTCGATCACGCGCTGGGCGAGCGCGCGCCATTGGCCGGGATCGATGGACGTGAGGGGGACGAGCGCGCGCGTTGCCGCGGCAGCCCTTGCCGATGCCGGATTGATCGCTGCCTGATGCGCGATATCGACCACGTCCCGTCGTTCCCCGTTCAGAAGGTCATGCTTAGCGCAAAGATTGGAAAATTCCGTTGGGACGCCGCTTCAATTCGAATGGTAATATTAACGTCTCATTGAGCATTCGGGCGGCCGGCCRCGGCATGCCATGATGGAAGCTCTCGACCTGGAGGATCACAATGATCGCCACACCTTTCACGCCGATGGCGTCGCTCCTTGGTGGCGCGTTGATCGGCCTGGCCGCCGTGCTCCTGATGTGGGCGACGGGACGGATCGCCGGTGTCAGCGGCATCGCAGCGCGGCTGTTTCCGCCTTATGAGGACCGCGAGTTCGCCGGCCGGCTCGCTTTCGTCGCCGGCCTCGTCGCCGCGCCCATCCTGGTGCGCATTGTCAGCGGAAGCCTGCCGGTGCAAACGATCGCGGCGGGAACGCCGGTGCTGATCGTCGCCGGATTGCTCACGGGCTTCGGTGCGGTCTGGGGCAGCGGCTGCACGTCCGGCCATGGCGTCTGTGGCCTGTCGCGGCTGTCGCTGCGATCGCTGGTCGCGACCATCACCTTCATGTCGGCGGGCATCGTCACTGTCTTCGTGATGCGGCACTGGGGCTGACGACGATGGCAATCCTCATCCAATTCGCGATCGGCCTCCTCTTCGGTATCGGGCTCATCGTCTCCGGCATGTCGAATCCGGCAAAGGTGCTGAACTTCTTGGACGTCGCCGGCATTTCCGCCGGAACGTGGGATGCGAGCCTCGCCTTCGTGATGGCGGGTGCTGTCGCGGTAACCTTCATCGGCTTCAGCCGTGTCTTGAAACTCGCGCGACCGTTTTTCGCGGACCGCTTTTACCTTCCGACGCGAAAGGACATCGATCCGAGAGTTATCGCCGGTCCCGCCATCTTCGGCATCGGATGGGGGCTCGCAGGCTTTTGTCCGGGCCCTGCGCTCACCGCGCTCGGATTCGGCTCGGCGTCCGCTTTCATCTTCGTCGCCGCGATGTGTGCCGGCATGGTGCTCGCCCGCTTCATCGCGCAGCTCCCGTCGTCAACGCGCTTCGTCGCGCCGGCCGATCCGCTCGAAACCTGACATGGACAGGACCGGGCGAGTGGATCTCGTCCGGTCCTGTTACAGCTTCAGTGACTACCAGCGGTCGCCGCCAACACCGACGCCGACACTGACGCCAGGCGCCCGAATGCCGACGCCACCGCGCGGACCATCGTCCCAGTCGCGATAGGTGCGACGCTCGTAATAGCGATCGCGCGGCATGGCGTTGTAGGAGTCGCGCACGATCACGCGCGAGCCGCCACGGGTGCGATAGCAATTGCCAGCATCATCGCAGACAAGCCGGACTTCCTGAACGAGCTCAGGGTTGGCGTATTCGCTGGTCGTATAGATGTCCGCGGCCTTCGCGCCGCTCGCCGCAGCGAGGGCGCCGACGCCAGCCAATAGTGCGATCGTGAATGTCCTCATCGTGTCCTCCTCCGAAACTGCCCTCGGGGGTAACAAGAAGGGGAGGCGGTGATCGTTCCGGGTCGAATTACAGGTTTTTCCCGGAACCGGAGCGCGTGTCGGCGTGATTTGTTCCTAGATCGGCTCGTAGGTTTCCGTCCCGCAGATGTCGTCCGCTTCCGCGCGGCGGCGATCGACGACCTTTCCGCCTGATATCGTCACGATGTAAATCTGGGTGCCGAGCGTGGACCCGGTGGCGGAGGTGAGCTGCGCGCTGACGCAGGCGGTCCAGCCCGGTCCCCGCACCTCCCGATGGGGCGGGGCGACGTGCACCTCCCGCGGATAGGACGTGTTGAGGAAGACCACGTTGATCTGCTCGCGGACCACACGCTTGACGTCAGGGGCCGCTTCGGGAGGCGGCTGCTCGGTTTCCTTCAGGCGCATGAACTCGGGCACCGGCGCGCGGCTGTCGGCGAAGCCGCAAGAACCGAGTGCGAGGGCGCTGGCCAGCAGCGCCGCATGAGCAACAATCCGCAACATCCGTGAAGGTCCCCTGCGGGCCAACAGATAGGCAGGAATGCGATCCGGCAAAGTCCCGGCCGATCAAGATTTGCTGAAATCCCGGCCCTCCGGCATTTGCTATTACGGGATTGCAGGCTAATTTGTGCCCCAGACGAGGGGGATTGCATCAATGCGGATTTTGGTCATCGCGGCCGCCGTGCTCGCACTAACGGCTGCGTCGGCGCAGGCGCAGGGCCGCAGCAGAGGCCAGCCGAACGAAGCGAAGTCGGACAACAAGCCCAAGGTCGACGAAAAGGCCTACAAGGCCGCGCTCGAGCGCATTCCGGAGCCCAAGGAGAAGTACGACCCGTGGGGCGGAGCCCGTCCGGCTGAACCTGCCAAGAAGCCCAAATAAATGAGGGGGGCGTTGGCGAGCCGTCTGTGTCAGTCGGCCGCCGCCATCGTGCTCCTCTTGTTTTCCTCGTGGCCAGGCATCGCCTGGGAGAGCTGGGGTGGCGATCCCGGCGGCTCACGCTTCTCGCCTTTGCGGGAGGTCACGCCCGACAATGTCGGCAATCTGGTTCGGGCCTTCGAATTCCATACCGGCGATCTCGCGGCGCGGCCGCCCGAGGTGATGCGGCGAACCAAATTCCAGGCGACACCGTTGTTCGTCGAGGGCAGCCTGATCTTCTGCTCGCCCTTCAATGAGGTGATCGCGCTCGATCCCGGCACGGGCGCGCAGAAATGGCGCTTCGATCCAAAGATCGCGACCAATCAGCGGCCCGCCAATCGCTATGTCTGCCGCGGCGTGACCCATTGGATCGACGATGAGGCGCCCGCGAATGCCGCCTGCCGATCGCGCATCTTCATGGGCACGAACGATGTCCGCCTGATCGCGCTCGATGCAAAGACCGGGATTCCGTGCGCCGGTTTCGGCACTGGCGGTGAGGTCAGGCCGGATATCGGCATGAAGCTGGACTGGCCCGGCGAATTCCAGATCACCTCGCCGCCGGCGGTCGGCCGCGGTGTCGTCGTGATCGGCTCCGCGATCGGCGACAACCGCCGCGTCGACGCGCCGAGCGGCGTGGTGCGCGCGTTCGATGCGCGCAGCGGCCAGCCGCGCTGGACCTTCGAGCCGCTCGAGCGCGACGGTGTCGAAGCCGGTCACGCCAATGTCTGGGCGCCGATGTCGGTCGACGCGGCCCGCGGGCTGGTGTTCCTGCCGACGTCCTCGCCGTCGCCGGACTTTTGGGGCGGCAAGCGGCCGGGCAATAACGAGCACGCCAATTCGGTGGTCGCGCTGCGCATCGAGACCGGCGAGCTCGTGTGGGCATTCCAGACCGTGCATCACGACGTCTGGGATTATGATCTGGCGTCGCAGCCGACGCTCACGCGTATCGACACCGGAGACGGCCAGCGCGATGTCGTGATTCAGCCGACCAAGCAGGGATTTGTCTTCGTGCTCGACCGCGATACCGGCAAGCCGGTGTGGCCGGTGGAAGAGCGCGTGGTGCCGCAAGGCGGCGCGGAAGGTGAACGACTGTCGCCGACGCAGCCATTCCCGACGCATGTGCCGCCGCTGACATCGCAAAGAATCTCGACTGAGGATGCGCTCACGCTCCTCCCTGGCCTGGGTCGCTCCGCTTGCGAAAGGCAGTTCGCGGAGGCACGTAACGAGGGGTTGTTCACCCCGCCCTCGACGCAAGGCACGGCGGAGTTTCCCTTCACCGGCGGCGGCGTCAACTGGGGTAGCGCAGCCTTCGACCCGGTCAACCAGATCCTCTACGCCAACACCGCCCGCGCCGTTCATCTCATCAAGCTGATCCCGCGTGCGGAGGCGGCTGGATTCGATCCGCCTCCCGGTCATGATTTCGGTCAGCAGAAGGGCGCGCCGTTCGCGATGTCGCGCGCGGTGGTGATGTCGCCGCTCGGGCTTCTTTGCAACAAGCCGCCTTGGGGCGAGATGGTCGCGGTCGATCTGAAAGCCGGCAAGATCCTCTGGCGTTCGACGGTCGGTACCACGGAAGACCTTGCGCCGCTCGGCGTGCCGCTGCCGTGGGGCGCGCCGCTCGTCAACGGGCTCGCGGTCACTGCAGGCGGTCTCGTCTTCACCGGCGCGATGGATGCCTATCTGCGCGCCTTCGATGCGCGAAGCGGCCGGGAGTTGTGGCAAGGCCGGCTGCCGGTGCCCGGCGTCGCCAACCCCATGACCTATCTCTGGAAGGGCGAGCAGTATGTCGCGATCGGCGCGGGCGGCCACTCCGAGGTCGGCACCTCGATCGGCGACAGCGTCGTTGCGTTTCGCCTGGCGCGGCCGGGTGAAGGGCCGTCGCTGTGGTCGCGCACCATCGATCGTCCGGGCGGACGATTTTGGGTGTCGTCGTCAGCAATTGTGTTCGCGATCATCCTGCTGATCATCGCGAGCCTGCGCTGGCGTCGTCGACGTCGTATAAAGCAAGCATGATGCTGCGTTGTGTATGCGATGCGAACCGTTGTTCACATCGCGCACGCTATCGTACGAAAGCGAGGCCGATGCGCCTGTCATTGCGCCATACGGTGCGGCAAGTCCGTACGAAATTGTCGCGCGCGATCGAGAGCGTGAATGATTTCGGCAATATGACGGGGGAATCGAGCTCGATCGCCGCGCCGCCTTCCGACATGTTTCGCACCGTGCACGCGATGCCGCTGCTTTCAAAGGTGATCGTTCCACCCTTGAAAACACGGTAACGCTGCGCTGCACGTTTCTCGATCATCGGCATTAATCCATAACGATGATTGTGAAGTAGTGCATAGAAATTACGTTGAAATAAACTCAATACTGGCGCTACTTGCACAGCGCTTCAGACTTCGTTTACGACGTTGGAGCGGTGAGTCACCTCCCGCCGACTTCCCTCACAAGCCCTTCCTTTATGGCGTTACGCGCCGATGGAGATATTGATGAAGACCACGCTTTCGCTTCTGTTCGCCGCAGCGCTCTCGCTGTCATCGATGCCCGCCCACGCCGTCAAGTGGGACCTCTCGACCATGACCTGCAAGCAGTTCCTCGAGAGCGGCGAAGACAACATCGCGGTCGTGCTGACCTGGATGGACGGCTGGTACAAGGGCGACGAGGACAACGCGATCATCGACACTGAGGTGTTCATCGAGAACGCCAAGAAGTTCGGTGCCTATTGCGGAAAGAATCCGACCGTCAGCGTCGTCACCGCGGCTGACGAAATTCTCGGCAAGTAATTCCTGAAGCTGACCGAAGCGCGGACGCAATCGCGCTTCAGTCCCTCGCTTCGATGCGAAATTGATTGGAGAGCCGCGGAGCGCCTTGCGCGCTCACGCGGCTCTCTTCTTTTTGGATGATGCTCAGCCCGGTAGCATCGCGAACGCGCTCGACACCATCGCCACCGGCTTGTTGTCGGAGGCCGAGAGCAGCGTGACGCGGCCGAAGCTCATGGTGCGTCCGAGCCGCACCACGCGCGCGTCGGCGAGCACATCCGAGGAGGAGACCGCGCGCATGAAATGCGTGGTCTGGTCGACCGTCGTCATCGGACGATAGCCGCGATTGGCGGCGAGGTTCGCGATCACCATCGCGGTATCGGCAAGCGCCATCAGCGCCTGGCCGCACACCACGCCGCCGTTGCGGCACAGCCGCTCCGAGAATGGCATGCGCAGGAGCGCGCCCGGCTGCCAGTCCGGCTCGTCCGGCGGCGGCAGGTGCTCGAGGCGCTCGACGGCGAGGTTGAGATCCTGGACCCAGGGCGCAAAGACCTCGCCGAGTATGCGTCTGGCCTCAGCGATGCCGAACTCGGCTTCTGGCTGCGATGGCATTGCTGTCGGTCCCCCCTGTGTTGCCGGATGTTTCGGCCATTCTGCGCGCATCGGCGCGGCAAAGTCACCCGGTCTTCGGTCGGCTCTGTCGGCTTGAAAATGCCTGACTTGGCCCGATATGATACCGGGCTTGGGAGCGGGTGGGCGATGTTGCGTCGGTGTGTCCTCGTGTTTGGGTTGATAGCGCTGGGTCTCGCGCTGGACGGGTGCACCAGATGCGGCCCGATTTGGGACGACTGGCTGCAGGCGCCGAAATCGTGCAGATCGGACCGGCTCTAGCGCGCCATTCGGCCCTGGCGGGCCGTTGACAAGAACGACAAGGCGCGGTTGACCCGCCCTTCATGGATGATCAAGGAGTCAATGATGAAGCTTTTCCGTATGGCGGCGGTGCTGCTGGCCGTGCTGGCGGGACCGGCCTACGCGCAAATGCCCAATCTCAATTTGCTGCAGGAAGGTCCAGGCAAGACCCCCGAGGAAAAGGCCGCGGAAGCCGAGCGTGACAAGGCCTACAAGGAAACGCTGAAGAAGATTCCGGACTCCAAGGCGTCCAACGATCCCTGGGGCGGCATACGTTCCGACCCGCCGAAGCAGGCGGCTGCGCCGAAGGCGTCGGCCGCAACCGGCGCGCCCAAGAAGAAGTCCGGCACGACCGCCAATTGACCTTGTCCCCGATCGGAGGCGGCTGATGCTTCCGGCCGGGACTCCTCTTCGGCCGGCCTGCTTCCTACATCTCCGAGAGCGTATTGCGTTGAGGAGGAACGGCATGGCCGATCGTCCGCGGGATCTCGCCGAGCGGATGGCGCGCCGGCGCAAGATGGGCGGCAAGCCGGGCGAGCGCGGCGGCGACGGCTTCTTGCGTGAGACGTTCACTCTGCCGCGCCCGGCGGCGCGGGCGAGGGCGGAGGCTTTCTTCGCCCGCTACCCCAAGGCCGGCTATATGAGCGCGGTCGAGACTTGGCGCGAACTGCCGGGCGGCGACATCGAATTCACCATGCGGCGGCTGCCCAGCGCCGACTAGCCGTCAAGTCTCCTCGAAGGATTCGGCGATGATGCGGATCCGGAACACGGGCTCCTTGGCCTCGTCCAGCAGCTCCATGTGCCATTCGGAGTTTTCGTTGAGTTTGCGTGCGAGGCCGGCGGCCATGTCGGCGCAGATGCTGGTCATCATCTTCCAGGCCGCATCGCGATCGGCAAATTCCGTCGCCTGGTCCGCGCAGCCGGAATAGCGGCCGTTCCGAATTCGAAAGAAGTAGAGCGGCATGGCTGGCACCGGTCACATGATGGTCCCGCCTCCCGGGCCATGGGCGCGCGCAGTGCAGTCCCAAACCAGGGACAGATCAATTCCGGGCCGCTACGGACGTCACCTCGCGGGGCGCGTGGTTGCGGCATCCGGCTCGGGTGGTTTGTTCATGCGGTCTTGCGCCCGATCGCCTTCAGCTCCCGATCGATGCGCAGCTGCACGCGCCGGATCGCCAACAGATCGATCTTCGTCTCGGTCTTGCCCGTCCTGATCTCGTCACCGATGCGGAACTGCCACTGCCAGACTCCGGGAAGCGCCGTCTTGGCAACGGTGAACTCAACGCCCCTGTGATTCATGGTCACCTCCACGATTCACCCTCCATCACCGGTGAACATGTTGGGCGTCACCCTATTCCTGCGACAAGCGAAATTTGGCGGTAAGCCTTGGATAGTTCACGGTAATCTTTGGAACCGCGCGCGGTCCGAAACAAACGAAATTAGGTTCCGAAAACCGTGCACGGAATCCGGTCAAGGCATGGCAAATTCATACGGTCTTGCCGTGCAACCATCCGCGCCGAGGAACTCTGTTCATGGTCGGAGAACCCCGGAACGCGAGATCCGCGCATTTGACACATCTCTGCGAAGCGCGGTTCGGATCCCATCCCGTATCTTGTGGAACCCAAAGCGGCGCGCGTTGCCGCCGCCATTCAAAGCGAACAGGTGTGGTCGATACTTTTCCACTTTTGCGTGTCATGTATCTATGCTCTGCTTGTGAACGACGGTTCGAACGCGATGTCACGAAGGGGAAGGTGTGAGCTGGCTGAGACATCTTGTGCTGCGCTGGGGTGCACGGAATTTCTCGCTGACCTGTCCCCATTGCCGGCATCCCGCGTCCTCATCGAGCTTCAAGCGCGCGCGTTTCATGCTCGGTGACGAGAAGCTCGTCTGCGAAGAGTGCGGCGAGACCAGTGTCGTCACGTTCTGGCGTTTCGAAGGGCTATCGAGCCGGCCCGATTGCACTGAAGCGAGGCCGCGCGCGCCGCTGTCCGATTGGCGGCACTGATCCAGCGCCGGCGGTGCGCGTCGAAGTCCACTCCATGCGCGCTGCGGCATATGCCTTGCTTGGCCTCATGACGGCAAACAACATGGGCGCGTCATGCTCGGCATTCCCCGCCGCTACTCTCATTTCGTCTTCGGTGTCATCCAGTCCGGCCTGACCTCGCTGATCGCGGCGGGCATCGCCAGCTTTCCCGCTTCTGGCGCGACGGTCTTCCTCGCGCACTGGATGGTGTCGTGGCTGATCGCGTGGGCCGCGATGCTGCCGATCGTGCTGCTCGCGGCGCCTGCGATCCGCGCCTTCTCGCTGCGGCTGACGCGAGAGGAGAGGGCTCGGTGAGACGGCCGGCAAGCATGAAAAAAACCCGCTTGGGGAGAGCCAAGCGGGTGAAAGGTTATTGGAGGCTGAGGTGCTGGGCTGCAACACCGTAGCCCCACGACCCTAGCCGGTTGAGCTTACGACAGCCTGACAGGGCCGGCAGATCGGCGTTCAACCTGCCGCGCCTCCGCGCCCGCAAACAGAAAACCCCGCTCGGGGCAGAGCGGGGTCCTCGACTGTGTCCGGGCACAGCCAGACTAGGAGACCAGGCTTACGGGTGCCTGACGGCCGACACCGAAATCCGCGTCGGGAGGCCGCAGACTGGCCCCGCACGCGTCCCAATTTGGCCATCCGATCGCACCACTGGAGCCACACCCCTCGGCGAGATTTCGCATCGTCGGCGACGCCATGGGGGAAACGTGGTGCGCCGGCAGCGGGGTGGCATCATGGATAACGTAGAGCGGTCATTCGCCGCCGCGACGGCGGCTGGCTTCGTCGTGCTGGTGATCGGCCTCGTGCTGCTGGCGCTGCTGTAAGGCGTACCGGCGGACGGCAGCCAAGGCCGGACCGGGCTAAAGCAGGCGCTTCGATCCTGGGTGGGCACCCAGGACGCCGCCGCGCCCTTTCAAAACATGGAAAACAACCCCATGCACAGTAGGGGGTCGGGCGATTTCGTTGTGCGATCAATGGCTTATTTGTGGTATTTAGATACCTTAAATGCCGCGCAACAGCTCCGGGGCGCACCCCGAGCGCAATGCCGGATCCTCGACATGAACAGGGGCTGGCTCTGCCGGCCCAATTCTGCTACGCGCATTCCCGACGGCCGGTACGACGGCTAGCCGCCCATCGCGGCGCAGCCTTGGTCAGATCAGAAGCCCGTCGGCAGGCTTAGTGGACCTTGATCTCACCCAGGGGAAGGCGGAGTTCGGCGGCGCGCTCTTCGCGGTCCTTCTTGCGAAACTCGTTTTCCTTCCGCTCGAACTTCACCATCTCCTCGTGCGCCGCCGCCAGGAGGTGAGTGCGCCTGACAGCATTGGGGTGCGCGTCTTCCGTCATGTTCCAGGTCCCCATCGTTGCGATCGCATCCCGAAGAAAGCCGGACACCGCAAAAAGGTTCGATGCCGCAGGATTGCGGAATTATGACGGCGCACGGCGGCTGCGTCTTTGATGCGCGTCATCTTCGGTCGAAGGGTGACGAATGCGGAGGATCGGCAAAAATCAAAAAGGCCGCCAACCGAGGCGGCCTCTCATCATCTTTGAATCACTTGATCTTTGAATCGCTTGCCCGCTAGCGGCAGGGCTTCTAACGACAGGGCTTCTAACGACAGGGCTTGCCAATCA
Source organism: Bradyrhizobium sp. 2TAF36 (assembly GCF_052114925.1). NCBI lineage: Bacteria > Pseudomonadati > Pseudomonadota > Alphaproteobacteria > Hyphomicrobiales > Nitrobacteraceae > Bradyrhizobium > Bradyrhizobium sp. 2TAF36. Next base: position 61,833 of record NZ_JBFRFR010000029.1, read on the forward strand.
TCTGGGCGTGCCGGCCATGGCAGCCGTCGTGCAACTGAGACTTCCTCGTCACCTTTACGCCGACCTTCGGGGCGCCCGATGCCGTCGCGGCATTCGATATCTGGGCTTGCGCCGGCACCGAGCCGGAAAGGACAGACAGCGCCAGAGCGATCTTGAGGATTGCCTTCATCATGCCTCCTGAGGTTGTTCGAACGGTACGCAAAGTAGCGCTACTGATGTAAGCGTTACATATTGTAGCGCTACATTCAAGTTCGATCAGAGGCATGACGACGAACCGCCGTCCTCGYGGCGGACCGAGATGGGGCAAAGTGAGGTAGATCGCAGATGAGGCGGGGCGAGCGCTCCGCGGAATGGACCGATCAGGCGGCCTCGGTCCGTCGCGACGTGCACGCCCAATGTGGCGAGCCGTGGTGGCCTATTGCTTCGTTGTCGGCGGCTCGAAGATGAGGGCGGCTTGGAACACCCGCCCGGCGTCGGTGCGGACTTCGATCGCAACGTCTGTTCGATCCTCGTGTCCCGCCAGGTCGCGCGCGAGACCGCTCAATGTCTGCGTCGCCTCGATCTCTGCTTCGCGCTGGGTTCGAAACTCCAGTCCCTCTTCGTCGGCATAGAGGCCGGTATCGTCTCGGATATCGAAAAAGTACCGGACCATGGCGCCGCCTCTCAGAGAGAGTATCGGCGCCAACCCTGCCTTGTGAGGACTGTTCCTATTTAATTTCGGCGGCTGCAATCCGGGTGCTGTCCCAACCCCGCGGCGCGGTTGGCGTCCCGTTGGCCGACGAGAATTCCAAGGCCGCCGCTTGCAGGTTGGGCAATCGCAGCTGGACGCGGAGCGCCGTTGAACCAGGTCAATCATAGCTGCCTTTACGGACGGTCTCGATCCGCCTTGCATCCTCCTACACCTGTGGCGGCGTCACCCTTCCTTCGTCTCTCGTGAGGGCGGCCAGCCTGTCCAATTGGCTAGCCACGCCAGTGAGGCTCCGGGCGATGTTCTTCAACAGGAAGGCCCTGTCCGCCGAAACCCCGGATGCTTGAGAGAGGACCTTGTAATGATTTGCGAGTTCCTCGCATTTAGCAGCGTCGATCATATTGAGCCCATCTATGAAACAGGTCAACAGCTCAACCCTAATACGGTTCCCACGCGGGGCGCTGACGACCCTTGGCGTTGCAATGCCTCGCATCCTACCACAGCTATTCGTCGTCAGGTTGTGTTCTGCGCCACAAATCGCGTCACTCCCGAAATCAAAGGCCACCACGCCAGGAATCAGGCTCGTCCCTGAAGACGGCCCCGGCCGGTGGGGCTTGATAGGGGTGAAGACCGGGGCCGCTTGGGGATGCTTGGCCCTTGGCAAAGACCAAGCGAATCCGAGTTTAGTCGACCCTCACCGCGCCTCTGTTCGTTTCAGCACATAATTGCCAAATTTTCCTGCCCCGCATTCGCATGCGCAAATGCATCTCGAGGGCCGGTACGGTTTYCTTCGTCTTGGATTGGCAGACCACGGAGACGTGCGTATTGCCTGACCGGCACCCTCGCAGGGCAGATTTTTTCATTCGGATGGGTAGGATAGGTTGGATGATGTCCGACCGAGAGCGCAAGGGCCTGGCGATCATCGAAACAGCTGCGCCCGATGTCTATGCGGGCGCGCGGCAGTCAAGTCCGCCGCTTTGCCAAAAATTCCCGCGACCGATGGGCCGCGGCATACTCCCGTCCGGCTTCCTCGGTGCGCTCCGGATCGGGGAGACGGGAGCGGCTTTGGGAGGGACTGATTTTCGGTCACCTATCTCGGTGTCTCACAAACGCACCTGTGGCAACTCTGACACCGGGACTGCCGAATGAGCTCACAGGAAATCCGTGCAATGAGCGATCCCCGGTAAGGTTGCAATCGCACCCGGTGCGCGCGCCCAGGCTCGGATCGCCAGGTTGGCCGCCTTCAAAACCGAGGGGCGCAAGATTTGAAGCGCATCGCGGATCGTTGCGCTCAGGGGCTGCCGACAGATCCGTGTGCGCAGCCGGGCAACCCGCAATGCACGCACCATCGTTTCAGGATCGGGAAGTCCGCGCTTATCCTCCAGAAGGCTCCAGGCGAGGTGCTTGAGTTCGATGATCTCCTGGTCAATCTGAGGGAACGATCCCAATGCCGTGATGCTCGCGTGGTTGGTCGTGTCGTAGAACACAAGACCGTCGTCGATCGCCACCATGTCGCCCTGGCAGGCGAGATCGAGAAAGAACAGTTGGTCCACGCCCCAACTGATCGACTTGTAGTTTCGCATCAGGCAACCGGCCCGGATGACCTTGCCGTTGATCAGCAGGGTCGACGGGACAATCCCAAGCAATCGGGTCTTGCCCGCCAGATAGAGATCCGCCAGGCACTGCTGGCCCGAATACAGATAAACCTGGCGTCCTCGCCGGTACCTTATGCCGCTGTCCTGAACGAGATGAGATGTGGAGGTCATGAACGCAGCGGCGGGGTACGTCCTCGCCAATTCCGCAAAAGTCGCAAGCGATCCTGGCGCGGGCCAGTCGTCATCGTGCAGCACTTTGATCCAGTCGCCGCGACATGCGAGCATCGCGTTGTTGGTATTCTCAACCTGGCCCCGGCCGCGGTGGTTCTCGATAACGCGAATGCGCGGGTCGCTCCGCGCGTGCTCGGACAGGATACTCCAAGTCGCGCCTTCCGGACCTTCGTCGTCGCTGATCACCATTTCCCAGTCGGCGTGCTCCTGCTGCAGCACGCTTTGAATCGCACGGCGCACCATCTCCGGTCGGCGGAAGGTGGGTATTGCCACCGAAATGAATGGGCGGTGTTCCGAACTCTGGGAGCTATCGAACCGCTCGGCGTACAATTGATCCATTCATCGTACCTCGTTGATCGAAGCGGTCGTGGCTGGAAGTGGCAGACCCTTCTTCGGTTTGAGCCTGTTCGCAGAGCATCTTGAATCGAACCGAGCGAACGAGGCGCGTGAATGCTAGGGAGACGATCTCGATGCGGTCATCGTCCATTCGCATGAACTTTGTTCCCGCAGGCCGCGACGTTTCGAAGCGGCCGCTTGTCCGCCTTGGTGAAAGAGTGATCTGGTTCCCCTCGCTTTCTGTCGCCGCAGCAGCCGCGCCAACGCGGTGGACGGATCAAGACGGGGGCGGCCAATCGAGGCGGCGTTGGTTCAGTTTCTTGCGGAGCGCCTGAAGGATTTCGCGAAGCTCTGCCGCGTTGCTTCTTTCCGAGAGGGAAGCGAGGCGCGAGCGTGATGGCGTTTTCAATCACCGGTAGATGCAAGGGCCGCTCGGTGACAGATGGAGGGTGACTGCGTCCTGCCGCGATGTGCTGTCTCACCTCGCGACAATTGAACGACTTCAAATCCGGCCACGGCTCGTTTCAAAATCGGACAGTGAGGTCGGAAACAGACCACGCCCAAACCCGGGTGCTGTCCCAATTGGGACACTCGGAACATCAAGTCAGGACAGGTTGCTTGTTGGGCTTCAGAAGCAAGAACGCCGTCCGCTTAAATGAAGCGCGGACGGCGGCTTTCCAGCCCCGGGAGGGAAATTGTAAAATCCCGATATCGTTTTGTCTGCACGTCCCGTGCCAAGGTTCATCGGGCCAGCCGCAGGAATTGGGAAAACCTTCATCCTCAAGCGTTGATGCCGCCAAACGCGAATGACCACGCCGGGACAGAAACCGGATCTGTGCCGGCAACGCGATACCTCAGGCCCGTCTGCTTCTAGGCTGGCTTGGGCGGTTGAAGCCCCGGCGATCTCAGCCACTCGCTCATGTGCGAGCCGGTCTCAGCCTGTCTGGCTTTGCGGAGGAGGTCCTCTCGTTGAGGACCGTGAGGGAGGGCTTTAGCTTGTTCGCGGAGGCGTTTCGCTTCTCCGGCAAGTCGTTCTTCCAGTGACACGGTCTGCGTGAAACGACGGCGCTGCTTCATGACACAACCTCGTCTTTACGGGTCCTAACCGCAGGGTTTGAGTTCCAGCGAACTTAATATGCAGACGGGCCACCTTCAGTTCCAATTTCAAATCAAGCCACGGTGAATTTCAAACCAGGCCACCGCGCTCGGAAACAAGCCAGCACCAAATCCGGGTGCTGTCCTAATTAGGACAGCGGGGCTGTCAGATTGCGACATCAATAAAAACGCCGCCCGCTTAAATGTCGCGCGGGCGGCGGCTTCCAGCCCCGGAGAGGTGGATGCAAAACCCCGGTGATGATGAGTGTGCACAACCTGTGCCAAGGTTTTATGTCACGTTGCGGGACGCTGCAGCGGGGATCGGGCCACCACCTACCGCGAACTTCTGAGAATCAGTATTGTCTCGAAGAAAGAACGTCGTGGGGCAGTACTTGTTACGGGATTGCCGAAGGACTATTCGCCTGTCTAGCCAGATTACCGGCCTTTGACGCGAGCTTTCGGCTGATTGCGAAGACGACGTCTTCAAGTGAAAGAGGCCGCCACTGAGGCGGCGTTATCATTGCTTGCTGAAAATCCTGGAATTGAAAATGGCCGTGACTTCGAGAACACGGCCAGTTCTGTTACGAACTTCCACCGCGAAACGCTGGCCCGTTGAACCTTCCATGACCGCATCGCGGGCGGCATCGACAAGTGCGCCGAGCGCCATATCGTGTGCCGCCCGGCGTCCAGCAGTTCGACGCCATCTTTGTCCTGCGAGAAGATGCCATCCGACCTGAGGTCGAAAAAATACGGAGCCATCGATGCTCAGGTTACTTAGGTGCCTGCAAACMCGAGACCCACTCTTCGAGGTGACATGCGGTGTCAGCCTGACGGGCTTTCCTCAGCATCTCATCCTTCTGAACGCCGGGCGAAAGCTCTGCCGCCCGGGTGCGGATATCGTCAGCGAAGACCCGCAGCCTGTCCTGAAGAGATCGTTGCCGTCTTTGCAAGGCGCTGCTCCCTGTTCGAGGGGGCGGGAGCGCTGTGATGGAGCGTTCTCGTCACCGATGGTAGCCACGATCCGGGCGGTGATGGTGAAAGTGTGCGCTCGGATCAGGGGATTAGTTTGTCCCGCCATTCGGAACTTTTACGAATTAGGACACTGCCGAATTCAACTTGGGACACAACGGCTCAAATGCGGACAGCACGCTCCGCCGCAACTTAGCGCCATGTTATTGAGCTGGGCGTGTCGCTAAAGCAGAAAGAACGGGCGCGGCATGGATCCGGCGGCCCGCATCTTCAAGATGATCTATCGGGATCAACCAGTCAGTACGGTGGCGGAAGGAAGACTTCACGAAACGAAAGAGGCCGCCAACCGAGGCGGCCTCACGAGACCCGGCCCATCGCCAACGCGCGCATTGTACGATGGACCGTTCCGGGTGGATGGCGCGAGAGTGTCGCGCCACAGACCGGAATCTCAATCCCGATGTTGGAGAGTCGTTCCCGTCAGGCCGCCCACTGAGGCGGCCTGACTTCATCCGCCTACAAAGCGGGTTCGCGTGACCAGAAATACGAAGCCGATTCCGGTCACAGCGAGGAAGGTGCAAAAATACCGGATGCGATACATGCCGAACCAACCCGGGCGTGCCGCCATGGTTCAGGAGGTCGGCGAGCTCTCCGCCCATCTGGTGGTCTAGGCCGAGGTTGGACGGAGAGCCGCGCGCCGGACCCCCGTCGCATGACAATGCTAGGAACGTGCCATGACAGTCGTGTGAAACTGTCGGCGCCGCTCAGTGGAGATCAGGCCACAAATGAAAACGCCGCCCGCTTGAAATGAAGCGCAGGCGGCGGCGTTCCAGCCCCGAGAGGGATTAGCAAAATCCCGGATATTGATCAGTCCGAATGGATGACGAGAAGGTTCAACGGCACAACGCGACCAAGCTCAAATGGATGCGTGGCGGCGCTGCGTCGAACTGGGCATTGAAATCCCCCAGCCCAATAGATACGGGCAGGAGACGAGATCGTTTCACACGCGCAGAGGCGGATTAGGGCACTTCTTTTCCGTGGTTCTATGAATGGCGAGCTTGCGCGTTTTTCCCGGAGGGATTGTCGGCTGACAGCGTGGCTGACTTGGAAGGCTACATCGAAATCCTTTTGCGAAAGCTTCGCCGGGAAGCTGGCAAAGAAGCCGCCAACTGAGGCGGCCTTAACCGGTCCTCCGTTCGAGCATCGCCATTTCAACTTGGTCGGCCAGGACTGTGAGATGACTTGCGAGGCGGTCGAATAGTTCGCGCTTAGCGGCGTCGGTCGCGGATGAGAGCGCACTCCGCCGCGTCCTTCCGCAGCTTCTCAAGTTGAACCAGATGATCTTGCATGGCCCGCTGGCCCGCTGTTTCGAGAACCAGCGGAGTCAACGCGACGGACTTACTTCGGCGGCTGCAAGCCGGATGATTTCAACCATTCCTCAATGCGGGCGGCGACATCGGATTCGTGGGCCTTCTTCAAAAGAGCCTCTTGCTCTGGGGCCGCCTGCAATTGTTCTGCCTTTTCTCGCGCTAGTCTGGCTTCCTTGATGAGCCGCTCTCCAAGCACTCTATCCGGTTTGAATCGGAAGCGCTTCATGACTTCCTCCTGTCACAAAGTTCGCTCTGCTTAAAACTTTCAAGGGCACAGAAGTTCTACGGAACTGTACACCTCATGTTCGCTTAGCGGAACACATTCGTTTGCGGTCCGTTCTTCAAATCCAAATCGGGCCACCGCGAAAATCAAACTAGGCCACCGCGCTCGGAAGCCAGGCCAGCATCCGGGTACTGGCCGAAATAGGCCACTCGGGATTGCAAAGTAGGCCACTGGTAGGAACTAAGGGATTGCCCGCCCTGTTGCATGTTGTTCCTCCCTCTAAAGGAACAGCCTTATGGCCGACGACAACAATAAAAATCCAAATGAGAAGCAGCCCGGCGAGAATCCGGACGGCAAGTACCATTTCAATCCTGGGAACATGGCCGGGAAGAAGCCCGGGGATCCGGAGCAGACTGCCGAAAACCGTGGCGAGCAGCCGCACGAGGACAAAGAAAAACCCGCCGGTTAGATGCCGGCCACTCGCAGATGCGAAGTAGGGCCACTATAGGACCGCACCGGACGGCGGCTTTATGGCCGGCCACTCACCGAAGAAAAATGGGAATGGATTGTTTATCCCAGGATCGGGCAAGGAGATCGCTTCGCAGGAATGGCTCCCACTAAAGCGGCCTCAAAGGGAGCGCGGGCCTACATCGATGAGAAGCTGGATGGAAAAGAGGCCGCCAACTGAGGCGGCCTCAAATCATCAGGATCAGCCAGACGATTAGGCCGGTGTTGATGGCGCCTACCGCGACAATGCCCGCCTGGATGAGCCGCTCGATCATGGTTCACCCTCCACAATCTAGAGGGGTAAGCATGTGTCCGGTTAGAATTGGCGTCTATGCAGATCGTGCCAAAACCGGGAAACTTCGGTAATATATGACGGCGTGTTCCGCCCGTGAATACACCGTATGGTTGCCCAGAACAAAACAGGCCACGTGTCATTTCAAACCAGGGCAATGTCGCCGGAAACAGGCCAGCGCCCAAATCCGTGAAAGAACATATTGCGAACACGGAACAAATAGGGTACATTGTTTTTATCGCCGGCCCGCCCGCCAATCGTTTGTCCCTCTAGCGAATCCTCGCCATAAGGAGCACCACCCAATGTCCAACACTGCCCTGCGTATCGTCGAAGGATCTTCCATGGACAAGAGTAAAGCTCTGGCCGCCGCGCTCTCCCAGATCGAGCGCCAGTTCGGCAAGGGCTCGGTGATGAAGCTCGGCAAGAACGACCGGTCGATGGATGTCGAGGCGGTGTCCTCGGGTTCCCTCGGGCTCGACATTGCGCTCGGGATCGGTGGTCTGCCGAAGGGGCGCGTCGTGGAAATCTACGGGCCGGAATCCTCGGGCAAGACCACGCTGGCGCTGCACACGGTGGCGGAAGCGCAGAAGAAGGGCGGAATCTGCGCCTTCATCGACGCCGAGCACGCGCTCGACCCGGTCTATGCGCGCAAGCTGGGCGTCAACATCGACGAGCTCCTGATTTCGCAGCCGGACACGGGCGAGCAGGCGCTGGAAATCTGCGACACGCTGGTGCGCTCGGGTGCGGTGGACGTGCTGGTGGTCGATTCGGTCGCGGCTCTGGTGCCGAAGGCCGAACTCGAAGGCGAGATGGGCGATGCGCTGCCGGGTCTCCAGGCCCGTCTGATGAGCCAGGCGCTGCGCAAGCTGACGGCCTCCATCAACAAATCCAACACAATGGTGATCTTCATCAACCAGATCCGCATGAAGATCGGTGTGATGTACGGCTCGCCGGAAACCACGACCGGCGGCAACGCGCTGAAATTCTATGCCTCCGTCCGCCTCGACATCCGCCGCATCGGCGCGATCAAGGAGCGCGACGAAGTGGTCGGCAACACCACGCGCGTCAAGGTGGTGAAGAACAAGCTGGCGCCGCCGTTCAAGCAGGTCGAATTCGACATCATGTACGGCGAGGGCGTCTCCAAGATGGGCGAGATTCTCGATCTCGGCGTCAAGGCCGGYATCGTCGAAAAGTCCGGCGCCTGGTTCTCCTACGACAGCCAGCGCCTCGGCCAGGGCCGCGAGAACTCGAAAGCGTTTTTGAAGGCCAACCCTGACATCACCGCCAAGATCGAAACCTCGATCCGCCAGAACTCCGGCCTGATCGCCGAGCAGATTCTCGCCGGCACCCCCGAGCGCGACGCCGACGGCGAGGAGCCGGCGGAAGAGTAAGCGTCGAACAGCGAAGAATTTTCGCGAGGAGCGGGCGCTGAAGACGTTGAGTTGCCGACGTCGTCAGTGCCCGTTTCGTTTTGGCGTGGGGCGCGTCGGCAATGAAGCGTGTGATCCTGACCAGTTCGTCCGGCGTTGGTCTTGCCCATGCGGATCGCGCCGACATGGTCGTCCCGTTCATCTTTCGCTTCGTTTCGGGGCCGCTGCCTACCTCGCATCACCTCGAGCAATGCCTGACGGGAGGCTATGTCAGAGGCGATCCGGAGGTGCGTTGGTCCGATCTTGTTGGCCGGTTGCCTCAGACCGGTCTCGCGCACAAGGAGACAGGCCTGATTTGGTTTTGCGAGACCTATGGCGTCGATCTCATCGAGCTGTGGTTCGGCCCTGAGCCCAATAGTCAGTTGCAACTGATCTGGATCCTCGATTATTTGCGGTCCCATCCATCGATCACCGATCGTCTGAGATTGCGACGTGTCAATTTCGATCTGCGCGGAGTGGACGGCACAGAGCTTCGCGATCGTATATTGGAGGTCGCGGACTGCGACTTCGAGATCGCCAACATGGCCTGGGAAGCCTACCGGGCGCCAACGCCGGAGCTCTGTTTCGGATTGCTCGGCAGGGATTTCCGCAGGCTGCCCTTCCTGAAGCCTGCGATGGAACAATTGCTGGCAGAACTGCCATCACCAATCACCGGACTAGGTACGACGGAAGCGCGGCTTCTCGACCTGATTGCGCGGGGGCACAACCGTACCAAGGAGCTGTTTCAACCGGACGGTCCGCTGCAAACGCGCGTGTTCGATCAATGGGAATTGGGCCCGCTGCTCGAAGGGCTTGGGTCCGGCCCAATGCCGGTGATCACGGGTCTCGATCCGAAACTCGCGACGCTGGCCCCGCACGATGCGCGAGGCCGCAACGCCGCCTTTCGCCGAAGCCGGCTATCGCTCACCGAATTTGGGGAAGCGGTCCTTCAAGGCCGGGAGGATTTCCGCCGTCAAAACCCGATCAGACGCTGGTGGGGCGGAACGCTTCTGACCAACGAACGGCTGTGGCGTTGGGACCGACAGAACCATTCGCTGGTTGCACCCTAGATATGCGTTCGGGGCCGTAGGGTGGGCAAAGGCGCGCAAGCGCCGTGCCCACCCTATTCCAACGCGCACAAAGGTGGTGGGCATGCTTCCGCCTTCGCTCTTCGAGCTACGGCGGACAAGTCGCTTTGCCTACCCTACGAAGCTACGATCCCTTACTCCGCCGCTTCCGCGTAATCGCTCACCGGCGGGCACGAGCACACCAGGTTGCGGTCGCCATAGACGTTGTCGACGCGCCCGACCGGGCACCAATATTTGTCGGCGCGCGAGGTGCCCGCGGGGAAGCAGCCCTCGGCGCGGGTGTAGGCGCGATTCCAGGCATCATCCGCGATGTCGTGCACGGTGTGCGGGGCGTGGCGCAAAGGCGAAGCCTCGATCTTGAAGCGGCCGGCCTCGACCTCGGCAATTTCCTTCCGGATCGCGATCATTGCGTCGCAGAAGCGGTCCAGCTCCGCCTTCGATTCCGATTCGGTCGGCTCGATCATCAGCGTGCCCGGCACCGGAAAACTCATGGTGGGGGCGTGGAAGCCGTAGTCGATCAGGCGTTTTGCGATGTCGTCCACGGTGACGCCCGAGGTCGCCTTCAGCGCGCGCGGGTCGACGATGCACTCATGTGCGACGCGGCCCTTCGCGTTCTTGTAGAGCACCGGGAAGTGCGCATCGAGGCGCGCGGCAATGTAGTTGGCGTTGAGGATCGCGATCTCGGTCGCGCGCTTCAAGCCTTCGCCGCCCATCATCAGAATGTAGATGTAGGAGATGGTCAGGATCGACGCCGAGCCGAACGGTGCGGCCGAAACCGGGCCGACCGGAGCTTCGGCTTGCGTCGCCGGGTGGCCGGGCAGGAACGGCGCGAGATGCGCCTTCACGCCGATCGGGCCCATGCCGGGGCCGCCGCCACCGTGCGGGATGCAGAAGGTCTTGTGCAGGTTGAGATGGCTGACGTCGGCGCCGTAATCGCCGGGCCGGGACAGGCCGACCTGCGCATTGAGGTTGGCGCCGTCCAGATAGACCTGGCCGCCATGGCCGTGCACGATGTCGCAGATCTCGCGGATGTGCTCCTCGAACACGCCATGCGTCGAGGGATAGGTGATCATCACCGCGGCGAGATCGTTCGAGTGCTTCTCGGCCTTGGCACGGAGATCATTGACGTCGACGTCGCCGTTCTTCTCGCAGGCGACCACCACCACGTCCATGCCGACCATCGCGGCCGAAGCCGGATTGGTGCCGTGGGCGGAGGAGGGGATCAGGCAGATTTTTCGGTGCGTCTCGCCGCGCGCGGCATGATAGCCGCGGATCGCGAGCAGCCCGGCATATTCGCCCTGTGCGCCCGAATTCGGCTGCAGCGAGATCGCGTCATAGCCGGTGATATCGCACAGCCATTTTTCCAGCCGCGCGAACAGTGCGTGGTAACCCTTGGCCTGCTCGCGCGGGGCGAACGGGTGCAGGCTGCCGAACTCCGGCCAGGTCAGCGGCATCATCTCGGTGGTCGCGTTCAGCTTCATGGTGCAGGATCCCAGCGGGATCATGGCGCGGTCGAGCGCGAGGTCGCGATCGCTGAGCTTGCGCATGTAGCGCAGCATCTCGGTTTCCGAGCGATGCGCGTGGAAGACGGGATGGGTGAGGAAGGCGGTCCCGCGCTTCAGCGCCTCCGGCAGCGCCTCGCGCGTGGTCGCGTCGATTTCGGCGTAAACAAGCGTGCCGCCGAACGCGCGCCAGACCGCCTCGACGGTCGCCGGCGTTGTGGTCTCGTCGAGCGCGATGCGCAACGCCGTCTCACCGACGCCCAGGTTGATCTTCTCGGCAGCCGCGTGCGCGACGATCTCGGCGCGCTTGGCACCGGCGTCCAAGCTGAGCGTGTCGAAGAAGCTATCCGACTGGGGCGCAAAGCCGAGCTTGCGCAAGCCCGCTGCGAGCACGGCGGCGCGGCGATGCACGTTGCGCGCGATCTGCGCAAGCCCCTCGGGGCCGTGATAGACCGCGTACATCGAGGCGATCACGGCGAGCAGCACCTGCGCGGTGCAGATGTTGGAGGTCGCCTTCTCGCGGCGGATGTGCTGCTCGCGGGTCTGCAGCGCGAGGCGATAGGCAGGCATCCCGCGCGAGTCCACGGAGAGGCCGACGATGCGGCCGGGCAGCGAGCGCTTCAGCGCATCGCGCACCGCCATATAGGCCGCGTGCGGGCCGCCATAACCCATCGGCACACCGAAGCGCTGCGCCGAGCCGATCGCGATGTCCGCGCCCAGCTCGCCGGGCGAGGCGAGCAGCGTCAGGGCCAAGAGATCGGCGGCAACGATCGCGAGTGCGCCCTTGGCCTTCAACGTCGCGATCGCGGGCCTGAGGTCGCGCACGGCGCCCGAGGAGCCCGGATATTGCAGCAGCGCGCCGAGCACGTCGGCCTTGTCGAGATCGGCGAGGGGATCGCCGACGATCAGGGTCCAGCCCAGCGGCTCGGCGCGGGTGCGCATCACCGCCAGCGTCTGCGGATGCACGTCCTTGTCGACGAAGAAGGCCTTGGCCTCGACCCGTGAGTGCCGCTCCGCGAGCGCCATCGCTTCGGCCGCGGCGGTCGCCTCGTCGAGCAGCGAGGCGTTGGCGACGTCGAGCCCGGTGAGATCGCAGATCATGGTCTGGAAGTTGAGCAGCGCTTCCAGCCGGCCCTGGCTGATCTCGGGCTGGTAGGGCGTGTAAGCCGTGTACCAGGCGGGATTCTCCAGAATGTTGCGCTGGATCACCGCGGGCAAAATCGTGCCGGAATAGCCTTGGCCGATCAGCGAGGTGAAGACCTGGTTCTCGCGCGCTAGCTCGGCCATGTGCGCGATCGCCTCGGTCTCGCTCAAGGGCTTGCCGAGATCGAGCGGGGCGGTCTGCCGGATCGAGGCCGGCAGCGTCTCCGCCATCAGGGCGTCCACGCTCTTGGCGCCGACGGCCTCCAGCATTGCGGTGACGTCGCGCGCCGACGGGCCGATGTGGCGGCGAACGAAGGTGGCGGCGGCGTCGCCATTGGATTTGCGGTGCGCGGTCATCATGGGTCCTCGCTCTAGGTCATCTGTCATCGCCGTCGTCGTCATCGTCCGCGAAGGCGTACGATCCAGTACGCCGCGGCTTTTCGGTTCAATCCGTGTTGCCGGTGCCTACTGGATGCCCCGCCTTCGCGGGGCATGACGATCGCTTGGGTCTGCTTCATCTCACGCCGTATGTGCCTTGTAGGCGGCCTCATCCATGAGGCCGCCTAGCTCGCTCTTGTCGGCAATTTTGATCTTGAAGAACCACGCCTTGCCTTGCGCGTCCGAGTTCACCAGCGCCGGCTCGGCGGCGAGCGCGTCGTTGGTCTCGAGCACTTCGCCCGTAACAGGCGCGTAGACGTCGGAGGCGGCCTTCACCGATTCCACGACGGCGGCGGCTTCCGCCTTCTTCAGGGCACGGCCGGCTTTGGGCAGCTCGACGAACACGACGTCGCCGAGCTGGGACTGCGCGTAGTCGGTGATGCCGACGGTGGCGACGTCGCCGTCGATGGCCAGCCATTCGTGGTCGGAGGTGTACAGCGTCGTGGTCATTTTCTCAGTCCTCAGCGTTTGTAGGTGTTTTTCACGAAAGGCATGGCGGCGACCGTGAGCGGCAGCCGCTGGCCGCGCACCTCGGCGAAGAGTTTTGTATCGAGCGCGCTCGATGCCGTGGGCACGTAGCCCATCGCGACCGGCGCATTCAGGCTCGGGCCGAAACCGCCCGAGGTGACCTTTCCGATCGGCTCGCCGCCCGCGTCATCCGCAAACAGCAGCGCGCCCTCGCGCACCGGCGCGCGGCCTTCCGTGCGCAGGCCGACGCGGCGGCGGCTCGCGCCGTGATCGAAATGGGCGAGGATCGCATCAGTGCCGGGAAAACCGCCGGCGCGGACGCCGCCGCTGCGGCGGGTCTTCTGCACCGACCATTCCAGTGCGGCCTCGACCGGCGTGGTCGCGGTGTCGATGTCGTGGCCGTAGAGGCAGAGCCCGCCTTCCAGCCGCAGGCTGTCGCGGGCCCCTAAGCCGATCGGCATCACGTCGGGATTGTCCAGCAGCGTTTTGGCGAGGCGCTCGGCATCGGCCGCGGGGACCGAAATCTCGAACCCGTCCTCGCCGGTGTAGCCGGAGCGCGAGACGAAGCAATCGAGACCGGCGACCTTGTGCGGGCCGGCGTCCATGAATTTCATGGAGGGCGCCTCTGCACACAATTTCGCCAGCGCGGCTTCTGCCTTCGGGCCCTGCAGCGCGATCAGCGCGCGGTCTTGAAGCGAATCGATGGTGCAGTCATCCGAGAGATGCGCGCGCAGATGCGCCTCGTCCGCTTCCTTGCAGGCGGCGTTGACGACCAGGAACAGGTGATCGCCGAAATTGGCGACCATCAGATCGTCGAGAATCCCGCCGTCCGGATTGGTGAACTGGGCATAGCGCTGCCGTCCCGGGGCAATCGCCACGATATCCTGCGGCACCAGCTGTTCCAGCGCGYGGGCGGCGTCCTCGACCTTGCCCGACTTCGGCCGGAGCGCGAGCTGGCCCATGTGGGAGACGTCGAACAGGCCGGCGGAGGAACGGGTATGGAGGTGCTCTTTCAGGACGCCCGCGGGGTACTGCACGGGCATGTCATAGCCCGCGAACGGCACCATCTTGCCGCCGAGGGAGACATGAAGCCCGTGAAGGGGCGTACGTTTGAGGGAATCTTGGTCGTCGCGCGCAAGCATCACGGGGCCCTCGGCGGTTCCCCGGGGACGATTCCCCGGTAGCAACCAGTCGAAGCCCCATCTGTCGCTGTGCCTGAGAGTATTATCCCGTCGGCGGACGCAGTCCGGGCCAACCCTTATGAAAAGGTATTTGCCCGTCGGCGCCTCTTTCCAGATGTCGTCAAAGCCACGCGGTCCTTTTGCCTGAGAGTTTCCGGGGCGGTTGCTCCTTCGGCGCCGGCACCAAAGCCGGTCTCTCCCGACGTGGCCGTACGATACAGATGGGTACAGACCACAGGCCGGCCAAGCCTGTCAACGCGCACCTGGCGGCTTTCAACGGGATTGCAAACGGGATTGCGCGCCTGCGGCAACTCACTGATCTCCTTGCACAGTTTCTGGACAGCGCAGCTGGCCTTGTCTAAAAGCGCTTTGACCCGCAGATATCAGCCCAAATGCCCGGTTTGGATGGCGTATCGCGGGTCCAAGCACACCCGATTGGATGAACATGAGCGGCGTCAACGAGATCAGGTCGACCTTTCTGAACTTCTTTGCCGAGAACGGCCACGAGATCGTGTCGTCCTCGCCATTGGTGCCGCGCAACGACCCGACGTTGATGTTCACCAATGCCGGCATGGTGCAGTTCAAGAACGTCTTCACCGGCGTCGAGAAGCGGCCCTATCAGCGCGCCACCACCTCGCAGAAATGCGTGCGCGCCGGCGGCAAGCACAACGACCTCGACAATGTCGGCTACACCGCGCGCCATCTCACCTTCTTCGAGATGCTCGGCAATTTCTCGTTCGGCGACTATTTCAAGGAGCGCGCGATCGAGCTGGCCTGGACCCTGATCACGCGGGAGTTCGGGCTGAAGAAGGACAAGCTGCTCGTCACCGTCTACCATACCGACGACGAGGCGGCCGGGCTGTGGAAGAAGATCGCGGGCTTCTCCGACGACCGCATCATCCGCATCCCGACCTCGGACAATTTCTGGGCGATGGGCGACACCGGGCCGTGCGGCCCGTGCTCGGAGATCTTCATCGACCGCGGCGATCACATCTGGGGCGGACCTCCGGGCTCGCCGGAAGAGGATGGCGACCGCTTCCTCGAATTCTGGAACCTGGTGTTCATGCAATACGAGCAGGTGACGAAGGAGGAGCGCGTGGATCTGCCACGTCCCTCGATCGACACCGGCATGGGGCTGGAGCGCATGGCCTGCATCATGCAGGGCGTCGACAGCGTGTTCGAGACCGACCTGTTCCGCCATCTGATCGACGCGACCGCGTCCGCGCTCGGCAGCGGGCCGAACGAGCAGACCGTCGCCTCGTTCCGCGTCATCGCCGACCATCTGCGCTCCTCGGCCTTCCTCGTCTCCGACGGCGTGCTGCCCTCGAACGAGGGGCGCGGCTATGTGCTGCGCCGGATCATGCGCCGCGCGATGCGCCATGCGCAGCTGCTCGGCGCGAAAGAGCCGCTGATGCATCGCCTCGTCTGGGCGCTGGTKCGCGAGATGGGCCAGGCCTATCCCGACCTGATGCGCGCGGAAAATCTGATCGAGGAAACGCTGCGGCTGGAAGAGACCCGCTTCCGCAAGACGCTGGTGCGTGGCCTTGCCATCCTCGACGAGAAGAGCGCGTCGCTGAAAAAGGGCGACATGTTCGACGGCGACGTCGCCTTCACGCTGTACGACACCTACGGCTTCCCGCTGGACCTGACCCAGGACGCGCTGAAGTCGCGCGGCATCGGCGTGGATCAAGCTTCGTTCACCGACGCGATGGAGCGCCAGAAGGCCAAGGCGCGCGAGTCCTGGAAGGGTTCGGGCGAGGCGGCCTCCGAGGCGATCTGGTTCCCGCTGCGCGAGAAGCTCGGGGCCACCGAATTCCTGGGCTATGAGACCGAGAGCGCCGAAGGCGTGGTCTCCGCGCTGGTGAAGGACGGCCAGGAAACCGCGAGCCTCAAGGCCGGCGAGACCGGCGCGATCGTGCTCAACCAGACGCCGTTCTACGCGGAGTCCGGCGGCCAGGTCGGCGACACCGGCGTGCTCAGCGGCGAGGGCGGCATCAAGTTCCGCGTTACCGACACGCAGAAGAAGCTCGGCGATCTCTTCGTTCACGTCGGCACCGTCGAGAGCGGCGAGCTGAAGCTCGGCACCGCGCTGCAGCTCGAGGTCGATCACGGCAGGCGTTCCTCGATCCGCGCGCACCATTCGGCGACGCATCTCATCCACGAGGCGCTGCGCCAAGTGCTCGGCGACCACATCGCCCAGCGCGGCTCGATGGTCGCGCCCGACCGCCTGCGCTTCGACTTCGTGCACCCGAAGCCGATCACGGCGGAAGAGCTTGCCCGCATCGAGGACATCGCCAACGACGTGGTGCTGGAGAACGACGAGGTCACGACGCGCGTCATGGGCGTGGACGAGGCCCGCGAGGCCGGCGCGCGCGCCCTGTTCGGCGAGAAATACGGCGACGAGGTCCGCGTCGTCTCGATGGGCAGGACCGCGCGGGAGCGTGGCGCTAACGCGCTCGGCTGGTCGGTCGAGCTCTGCGGCGGCACCCATGTGAAGCGCACCGGCGACATCGGCCTGATCACGCTGACGGGCGAGAGCGCGGTGGCCTCCGGCGTGCGCCGCATCGAGGCGCTGACCGGCAATTATGCGCGCAGGCACGCCAACGAGACCATGGCGCTGGCGAAGACTGCGGCCAACGAGCTGCGCACCTCGATCGACGACGTTCCGGCGCGCATCACAGCGCTGATGGAGGAGCGCAAGAAGCTCGAGCGCGAGCTCTCCGACGCTCGCAAGAAGCTCGCGATGGGCGGCGGTACATCCGTCGGGAACGGCGCAGCCGCAGGCGTGCGCGAGGTCGGCGACGTCAAGCTGATGGCGCGTGCGGTCGAGGGCATCGAGATGAAGGATCTCAAGAGCCTTGCGGACGACGGCAAGAAGCAGATCGGCTCCGGCGTGGTCGCCATCGTCGGCGTCACCGAGGACGGCAAGGCCGGGATCGTGGTCGGCGTCACCGCCGATCTCACCGCGCGCTTCAATGCCGTGAACCTGGTGCGCGTCGCCTCCGAGGCGCTCGGCGGCAAGGGCGGCGGCGGCCGGCCCGACATGGCGCAGGCTGGCGGTCCCGATGGCGCCAAGGCGCCCGAGGCGCTCGCGGCGATCGAAAAAGCGATGGCAGGCGCGTAAACGGCCATGCGCCTCGTTCCGCGAGGACGTGGCTCGGCAGATCCCAACCTAAGGGATCGCCTGTACGAATTGCTGGAGCACGATCCGCTCGCCTACTCGATCGGGTCGCGCTTCATCCAGGTGATCATCAGCGTCATCGTGCTCGACGTGGTCGCGATGATCCTCGCCTCGGTGCCGGAGCTCGACGCGCGGTTCGACACGCTGTTCAGCGCGGTCGCCGTCCTCGCCGTCATCGTGTTCGCGCTCGAATATCTGGCGCGGCTGTGGACCGTGGCGGGGCACACCCAGCGCAACGGCTCCGCGCTGTCCGACCGGCTCTCTTATGCCTTCTCCGCGCTCGGCATCATCGACCTCATGGCGTTCCTGCCGGCCGCGATCGTGCTGGCCACCGGCCGGCACGCGACGCTGGCTGGGCTCGGCGTGCTGCCGTTCTTCAAGCTGATCCGTTATTCGCCGGCGATGCGCTCGCTGCTCGCGGCCATCCATGCCGAGCGGCGTGCGCTGATCGGCTGCATCGTCATCCTGATCGGTGTGGTACTGACCTTCGCCTCGCTGCTCTACGCCATCGAGCGTGATGTGCAGCCCAGCAAGCTCGGCACCATTCCGGACGCGATGTGGTGGGCAATCGTGACGCTCGGCACCGTCGGCTATGGCGACGTCGTGCCGGTGACGCCGCTCGGCAAATTCGTCTCGGTGTTTGCGATCATCTCAGGTTTTGCCATGATCGCGCTGCCGGTCGCGATCATCTCGACCGCCTTTGCCGAGGAGGTGAGGCGGCGCGACTTCGTGGTGACCTGGGGCATGCTGGCGCGGGTGCCGTTATTCTCGCATCTTTCGGCCGCGGAGATCGCCGACATCATGCGGCTGCTCCGCGCCCGCACCATCGAGCAGGGCGAGATATTGGTGCGCCGTGGCGATACCGCCTCGTCGATGTATTTCATCACTGCCGGCGAGGTCGAGATCACGCTGCCGAGCCAGCAGGTGCGGCTCGCCGACGGCACGTTCTTCGGCGAGATCGCGCTGCTGCATAAGACAAAGCGCAGCGGCACGGTGACGGCGACGCGCAAGACGCGGCTGCTCGTGCTCGACGCCCAGGATTTTCACGCGCTGATCGAGCGCATGCCGACGCTCGCCGCCCACGTCCACCAGACCGCGAAGGCACGGCTCGAGGAGACCGGCGATCTTGCGGCGGCAGAATTGGCGCAGGCGGAGCGCGACGACACAGACCGCTGAGCGGTCAGCCCTTCTTCAGGAAAATGTAGTCGGCCGAGTAGGGCGCGCTTTTGAAATCGCCGGCCTTGTCGCAAGAGCCCTCGAGCTTGCCGCCGTGGGTGTTGATGCGCTGGACGGTGGTGACCGGCGTCAGGATGCCGCTGCCGCGGCGGGAGGCGACCTCCAGCTTGAGCCAGGGGATATCGGCGGCGGTTGCGCCCGGCGCGTTGCCGATGGCCTTGCCGGCCACGGCGCTGCCGTCGGCGAGTTCCCAGTTCGGGCCGGCATAGTGGCGGCCGACGGTCTTGCCCTCGGCGAGCAGCGTCGCCACCGGCTCGCGGAAGGCCCAGGCAAGCTTGCCGTCGGCGGCTGCCTTGCAGTCATAGACCTGCGCGCCTTCGGCATGGACGCTGAGCACCACGGTCTCGCCGGGGGCGGCGATGGCGTCGGGGAGCGGCTCCGCGGCGGCGGCCGGCCCGGCCAGGGAGGCCAGCAGCATCAGGCAGGGGACGGCAAGCTTGATCGACATGGTCGCATCTCCGCGCGAGGGGTCTCAAAAAATGGGCCGCGCCTCGGCGCGGCCCATAATGATGTCTAACCCCGATCAGACGAAAATAATGCGCGGGCTTACGCCAACGCTTTCGTGAGATTCTCGGCGACCTTGTCGAGGAAGCCGGTGGTCGAGAGCCAGCGCTGGTCGGCGCCGACCAGGAGCGCGAGGTCCTTGGTCATGTAGCCTTCCTCGACGGTGTCGACGCAGACCTTCTCCAGCGTGCTCGCGAACTTGGCGAGCTCGGCATTGTTGTCGAGCTTGGCGCGGTGGGCGAGGCCACGGGTCCAGGCGAAGATCGACGCGATCGAGTTGGTCGAGGTCTCCTTGCCCTTCTGGTGCTCGCGGTAGTGGCGGGTCACCGTGCCGTGGGCGGCTTCGGCTTCCACGGTCTTGCCGTCGGGGGTGAGCAGCACCGAGGTCATCAGGCCGAGCGAGCCGTAGCCCTGCGCGACCGTGTCGGACTGCACGTCGCCGTCGTAGTTCTTACAGGCCCAGACATAGCCGCCGGACCATTTCAGCGCCGAGGCCACCATGTCGTCGATCAGGCGGTGCTCGTAGGTCAGGCCCTTGGCCTCGAATTCCTTTTTGAACTCGCGGTCGTAGATGTCCTGGAAGATGTCCTTGAAGCGGCCGTCATAGACCTTGAGGATGGTGTTCTTGGTCGAGAGGTAGACCGGGTAGTTGCGCAGCAGGCCGTAGTTCAGCGAGGCGCGGGCGAAGTCGATGATGGAGTCGTCGAGATTGTACATCTCCATGGCGACACCGGCGCCGGGCGCCTTGAACACTTCCTTCTCGATGACGGTGCCGTCCTCGCCGACGAACTTCATCGACAGCGTGCCCTTGCCCGGGAACTTGATGTCGGTGGCGCGGTACTGGTCGCCATAGGCGTGGCGGCCGATGATGATCGGCTTGGTCCAGCCGGGAACCAGGCGCGGCACGTTCTTGCAGATGATCGGCTCGCGGAAGATCACGCCGCCGAGGATGTTGCGGATGGTGCCGTTCGGCGACTTCCACATCTGCTTGAGGTTGAACTCCTTCACCCGGGCCTCGTCCGGGGTGATGGTGGCGCACTTGACGCCGACGCCGACCTTCTTGATGGCTTCGGCGGCGTCGATGGTGACCTGATCGTTGGTCTCGTCGCGGTACTCCATGCCCAGGTCGAAATACAGCAGATCGACATCAAGGTACGGGTTGATCAGCTTGTCCTTGATGTACTGCCAGATGATCCGGGTCATCTCGTCGCCATCGAGTTCGACGACGGGGTTGGACACCTTGATTTTTGCCATGATCGGGGAAGCCTCTTGGGAACGGCGCTTTGGCGCGCCACGGGAATATCCGCCGCCTCTTAGCACCGGACTGCAGCGGGCGAAAGCCAAGGGATTATGCACTTTTAGCTCATCCAGCTTGCCCAGATGGGGGGCGGGGCGGGCCCTGCTGCGGGGGGCGGGCCTCAGGCTTCAGAAGAGATTCAAAAGTCGAATCCAACCCGTTATTTCCCTTGAGAATTTCGTCAGGACAGGCAAACGACAGGCGAACGGGCAGCCGCCCCCTTGGGCCGGCTTTGAATCAATTCCTGAAGAGCGCCTTGCCAAGGCCTTGAGAACCGGTGTGAAAGCGAAACGAGATGTCGGGGACTGACAAGAGCAAGGCGGGCCTTTCCCTCGACGGTCCCATCGTGATCCTGGTCGAGCCGCAGCTTGGCGAAAACATCGGCATGGCCGCGCGCGCCATGGGCAATTTTGCGCTCAGCCGATTGCGCATCGTCAATCCCCGCGACGGCTGGCCCAACATCGCCGCGCAGCGCGCCGCGGCCGGTGCCGACTATATTCTGGAAAAGGTCGAATTGTTCGACACGGTCGGCGAGGCGGTCGCCGATCTCGACCTGCTGTTCGCCACCACGGCGCGTCCCCATGACCAGGCCAAGCCGGTGGTGGGGCCCGAGGCAGCCGCGGCTGAGATCTCGGGTCACGTCGCGACCGGGGGCAAGGCCGGCATCCTGTTCGGCCGCGAGCGCTGGGGGCTGACCAACGAGGAGGTCGGGCTCTCCAACCGCATCATCACCTTCCCGGTCAATCCGGGCTTTGCCTCGCTCAACCTCGCGCAGGCCGTGCTGCTGGTCGGCTATGAATGGTTCAAGCGGGCGACGTCAGGCGAGCTACCGCACAGCATGCCGGAGCGCTCCGAGCGCGCCTCGCAGCACCAGATGCAGGCCTTCTTCGACAATCTCATCCGCGAGCTCGACCGGGTCGAATTCCTGCGCCCGGCCGAGAAGCGCGACACCATGCTGGTCAACCTGCGCAACATCTTCAGCCGGATGGAGCCGACCAAGCAGGACATGCACACCCTGCATGGTGTGGTGATGGCGATCGCGGAAGGGCGCAAGGGCCCGGCCAAGGGCGGCGTGCTCGACAGCGAGCAGGCCACGCGCCTGCGCGCGCTGCTGGCCGAGCACGGCCAAGGCGGCGGGGTCCCTGACAGTGGCTCGACCGTGCGCGGGCTTGCGCGCCTGCTCCGCCGCAACCCGACCGACGCCGAGCGCCTGCTCTGGCAGGGCCTGACCCGCGACCGCCGCTTCGCAGGAGGGTTCAAGCGCCAGACTCCGGTTGGCCGGCACATTCCCGATTTCGTCTCGTTCCCACACCGGATCGCGATCGAGCTGGTCAATCCGGGCGAGGGCGAGACCATCGCGGCCGATCGCGCGGGCCGGCGGACGTGGCTGGAGGCGCGCGACTATCGCGTGCTGGAGATCCGGGCGGCAGATGTGGAGCGCGATCTCGAGGCGGAGCTGGTGCGGTTGCAGGGGATGATCGAGCAAAGCGCATAGGTCTCGTAGGGTGGGCAAAGCGACTTGTCCGCCGTAGCTCGAAGAGCGGAGGCGGAAGCGTACTCAACATGTCGCTCGACAAAGCCGAGACAGAAGTCGTGGGCACGGCGCTACCTGCCTTTGCCCACCCTACGGGATCGCGCTTGTGGGGTGGGTCAGTCGTACTGCGTCAGGCGGCGCTTGCGACCGTGGCTTTCGGGCCGCCCTGCTGGAGGCGACGTAACGCGGCGAGGTTGGTCTCGACCGAGGCCAGGCAGCAACGCGATTTGCCGCCTGACTTCGCCTCGTAAAGTGCTGCATCGGCGACCGCGAGCAATTCCTCGACTTCGGCACCATGATCCGGCGACATCGCAATGCCGACGCTGGCGCCGACACCGGCGCGCACCTCGCCGCCGAGCTCATAGGAGACGGCAACCTCGCTGATGAGGCGGTATCCCGCCTCCTGGGCCATTTCGGCCGTGACGCCGTCGACGAGCACGACGAACTCGTCGCCGCCCATCCGGGCGACCACCGCGCCGTCCGGCAGCGCCCGGCGCACGCGCCCGGCCACCGCTTTCAGCACCTCGTCGCCCGCCGCATGTCCGAACGTGTCGTTGACCGGTTTGAAGTCGTCGAGATCGAAGAACATCACAGCGAACCGTCGTTCGGCGTGGGCTCCAAGTCTGGCGCTAAGTGCCTCGACGAAGCCCGCGCGATTGAGCAGCCCCGTGAGTGCATCATGATGCGCGCGATGGCTGTTCTCGCGTTCGGCGCGCATGGTGGTGATCAGCATCCGATTGAGGCGGAAGGCGGCGGCCGTCATCGCGGCCAGATACATCGGCACCTGGAGGTAGACGATGTAGAACAGCGGCTCGCCGGCGAACGCAGCGCCGGGGATGATGGGACCGAGGCTCAGCAGGATCATGGTCCCGGCCAGCCGCGGCGCGCCGAAATTGCGGAAGCAGATGCCGCCGACCATCGCCGCTGCCGAGAGCGAGGCCAGCATGGCGACGACCCAGTCCCCGCTGGCCAGGCTGGCAACGACGCCAAATCCAACGCTGGCGCTCCAGGCGACCGCGAGCAGGAGATGAAGGTCGGTCGGCGTCGGGCGGTGGGCACGCGCCCTGCGATGCGCGCTGACGAGCACGGCGAGGCGGGCCAGGCAGATCGCGATCTCCATGACCAGCCAGACAATGAATGGTGCAGTCTGCTTGCGGCCAGCGATCACGGCGGCGACGGCTATGGTGTTGACGGCGCCGGCAGCAAAAACCGGCAGCGATCCATAGAGCTGGACAATGAGCGCGGCGCGGATGTCGTCGGGAACACCTAGCCCCGGCTCGGCGAGCCAGCGTGTCAGGCGCCAGCGTGGCGCACTGTAGAGTCCCTCGTCCGATTGCATTGCAGAGCGTCCCCGTATTCCGGGCGCCAACAACGATGACCGCTCCTAACAAGCCTTTTAAGACAGCCATCGATTTCCGGGCGTGCTTGACGCAAGGTAAACCGTCGCAAGCGCGGCCGCGGGCGTGCAGGAGAATGCGGATTGGTGCAGGCCGGAGGTGCGGCGACGGATGTGTTGCGTGATTAGAGGTAGGTAGGGCAAAGCGACTTATCCGCCGTAGCTCGAAGAGCGCAGGCGGAAGCATGCCCACCATGTCGCTCAACGGAGCTGAGACAGAAGTGGTGGGCACGGCGCTGCGCGCCTTTGCCCACCCTACGAGATCGAGTTTGTACGGACATCAAAGTGGTGCTCCGCTAATCCACCCTACGAAGTACGCCCGAGCTGCACGTTGCGGTCGACCGCAATCCACGTCGCCCTTGCCACCGCCAGCAACCTCCCGGCTTCATCGTGCGCGGCAGCCTCGGCGATGCGCTTGCGGCCGTCGCGGCCGGTGGGCCAGGCGGTGATGATGCAGCGTTCGCCGGGACGCGGGCGAGACTCGATCCGGGCCGACATTCGTCCCAGCAGGAGCGGGGCCTGGTCGAAGCCATCGGTCTCCTGATTGTAGTTGCAGGCATAGCCGGTGGGGCAATCGAGCGCTGACCAGAGAAATTCGGGGGCGACCAAGCCATCCTCGGCGACCAAATTCGGATCCGGTGTCCAGCTCGCTGCGAGGACGGCGTTTCGCGAATGACGCCCGAGCGGCCCGGCAAAAATGCGCAGACCATCCCCTTTCGCCCGTGCAGGTCCGCAGACGAAGCATGTCGGCAGCGGATGCTCGTGCGGTTTCACAGGCGTCAGCAATTCTGCGGCGCAGGCTTCCTCAAAACTGGCTGTCTCCACGCGCGCAAGCTCGACGCTGGCCGCGCGCCCGGTCGCGACGACCGTGGCGCCATCGCGAAGCTCCCATGTGCTGTCGTCCGTAGCGACGGCATCGAGCGGCTTGTCCAGGGGAGGCGGGGCGCGCAGCGTCACCTCGGCGCCGCCGGGAATGTGGCGGGCCAGCCGGCCGCAGACATAGCCGCCGTTCCCGGAGTTCGGAGGACCGCAAAAGCGCTTGTCGATGATGATCTCGGTCATCGGTTCTGTCCTCTCTTCCTCGTCGGGCGCAGTCTACCTGATCTTGAGGACAATTCGTCCGTGAACCGTGCGATTGGCGACGGCGCGCATGGCGTCGCCGGCCTCCTCCAAAGGGAGGACGCGGTCGATGTGCGGGCGGATCTTTCCGTCGGCCAGCAATTGCATCAGCGTGTCATTCATGCGCGCGGCCTCCGCGGAGAATTTCTCCGCCCAGGCGCCGAGGAAGACGCCGATGATGGCGTAGTTTTTCAGGAGAGGCAGGTTCATCGGGATCTGTGGAATCTCGCCGCTGGTGAAGCCGATCGGCATCAGCCGTCCGCCCCACTTCATCGATCGGGCCATCTGCTCGAAAATCGCGCCGCCGACATTGTCGAAGCCGATATCGATGCCGTCTCCCGATGTGATCGACTTGATCCGGCTGCGCAGGTCCTCGCTGCGATAGTTGATGACCTCGCTGGCGCCGTAACCGCGCACCAGGTCGGCCTTGTCGTCGGAGCCGACACCGGCGATGACGCGCAGGCCGAGATGACGCCCGAGGTCGACGGCGGCAAGGCCAACCCCGCCGGCTGCGCCGGTGACGAACAGCGTTTCCCCGCGTTGCGCCCGTGCCCGCTCGACCAGCGCATAATAGGCCGTGCCGTAATTGTGCAGCACCGTCGCCCCGGCTTCGAACGCGACGCCATCCGGCAGCCGCACGCTCTTCGATTCCTTCGCAATCATCCGTTCGGCGTAGCCGCCGGTCCAGGCACTGCACGCCACACGATCGCCGGGGGCGAATGTCGTGACCTTGTCGCCGACCGCGACGACGACGCCGGACGCTTCAGTGCCGGGCACGAAGGGTGTCGCCGGCCGCATCTGGTAGAGGCCCGAGACCAGCAACTGGTCCATGAAGCTCACGGACGCCGCATGGACGTCGATGAGGATCTCGTCGCCGGCAGGCCGCGGCGCATCGATCTCACCGAGGCGCAGATCCGCAGGGCCCGTGAACGAATTGCACAGAATCGCTTTCATCGGGGCGCTCCGAAAATGCGCGGCAACAGCATCGGAACGCGCCGGCGATAGTCCTGATAGGTYGCGCCGAACTCGGCGATCAGGTCCCGCTCCTCGAACTGCAGGGCGACCAGGATGTAGGCCGTGTTCGCGATCGCGAACAGCAGATGGCCGGCGGTCATCTCGGGCGTCGCCCAGAACGCGAGCAGAAAGCCCAGCATGAGCGGGTGCCGCACGATCTTGTAGAGCAGCGGCGTCCGGAAGGATTGACCTGATATCTCGGCTCCGCGCAACGCGACGAGAGCCTGGCGCAGGCCGAACAGATCGAAATGATCGATCATGTAGGTCGAGGCGAACGCGATCAGCCAGCCGAGCCAATGTACGCCGGTCAGGAGCCACGCCGTAATGCCGCTGGCCTGCCAGATCGGCGCCGGGATCGGACGCCACTGCCAGAACAGCAGCAGGAGGATCAGGCTGGAGAGCAGCACATAGGTGCTGCGCTGGCAGGCCACTGGAAGAAATTTGGCCGACCAGCGTTTGAAGGCCGGGCGTGCCATGACGCTGTGCTGGATGGCAAACAGGCTCATCAGCAGCAGATTGACGACGATGGCCTCACCCAAATTCGCAGGCGCGCCGACGTCGATCGACGTGTCGATTGACTTGGGCACGACATAATTGCCGACGAAACCGAGCGCGTAGAGGAATGAAGCCGTGAAGACGGCGTAGCTCACGATGGCGTAGAGCAGGATTGCGAGGCGCGCGAACATGGTTTTTCCTATTGTGCCTGATACAGCGGTGCCGCATTCAGGAGCCTGAACCGCTCGCTGGCGAGCGGGCTCGATCTGGCCTGACTGCTATCGCTGGACCGTCCCCTGCGCGTCCCCCGGGGGCGCCGGCCGGGGAGGGAGGATCTCCATGACGGCCTTTTCGCTTGTCACGTTCGGGTTCCCCGAGGTCTATGCCGACGGCCGCCCGATCAAGCTGGCCTTGCGCAAGGGGCTTGCGCTGCTGGTCTATCTCGCGGAAGCCAAAGGCCCCGTCGCGCGCGACGTCATTGCCACGCTGCTATGGCCGGAGACTTCCCGCGAGACCGGCCTCGCGCGATTGCGGCGTCTGCTTCACCGCGTCGAGCTCACGCTCGGCCAGGCGGTTTTCGAGACCGACCGCACCAGCTTGCGTTGGTCTCCGGAGGTCGAGCTGAAGATCGACTCGCATCAGTTCGAGCGCGCCTGCGATCGCGGCGACTTTGAAAAGGCCTGCCGGATTTATCGCGGCGACTTCCTGGCGGGCTTTTCTCCGGACGACTGTCCTGAGTTCGACGATTGGGCGTTCTTTCGCCGCGAGGCGCTGCGTGGGCGGCTCGTGCAGGCGCTCGAGCGTCTGGTGCAGGACAGGAATGCCGCGGGCGATCATCTCGCCGCGACAGTGCATGCGGGCCGTCTGGTCGAGCTCGATCCGCTCAGCGAGGTGTATGGCCGGCATCTGATCCGCAGCCTGCTGCTCGCGGGAGACCGAAGCGCGGCGGAACGGCGTCACGCTGCACTGGCGCAGCGGCTGCGCGACGAGCTTGGCGTCGCGCCGGAAGCCGAGACTGAAGCGCTCATGAGCCGCGCGGCCGCGCCGCTGCGCGATGCTCTTCCAGCGACACGCTATGTGAAGGGCGCCGGCGTGCATCTGGCCTATCAGACCTACGGAAGCGGTCCGCTCGATATCCTGGTCATGCCCGGCTTCGTGTCGCATGTGGAGCGCGCCTGGGAGCATCCCGCGAGCCGGACGTTTCTGGCATCACTGATGAGGTTTGGGCGGCTGATCGTTTTCGATCGCCGCGGCATCGGGCTGTCCGACCGGGTGGGATCGGCCCCCGGCATCGACGTCACCGCGGAAGATATCGGCACGGTGCTGCGGGCGGCGGACTCGCGCCGCGTCGTGCTGTTTGGCGCATCCGAATGCGGGCCGGCCTGCATCAAATTTGCGGTCGAGGAATCCCGCCGTGTGGCCGGGCTCATTCTGTTCGGCGCGCTGGCCAAGGGCTGCTGGTCGGAGGACTATCCGCACGCGCTGCGCGCCAGCCAGTATGATGCCTGGAGCAAGCACCTGATTGCGCAATGGGGCGGCCCGGTCGGGATCGAAGCCTTCGCGCCGAGCCTGGCCAATGATCCGCAGGCGCGCGCCTGGTGGGCGGGGCTGTTGCGCGCGGCGTCCAGTCCCGGCGGAATCTCTGCCGTGCTCGAGGCCTTTCGCGACGCCGATGTGCGACACCTTCTGGCGCGGATTGCGGTGCCGACGCTGGTGCTGCATCGTCGGGACGACAAGGCCGTGCGGATCGCGGCCGGGCGCGACATCGCGAGCCGGATCACCGGTGCAGAATTCGTCGAGCTCGACGGCAATGATCATTGGTTCTTTGCCGGCGATCAGCAGCCGGTGCTCGAGGCGATCAAGCGGTTCACGGAGGCTTTACCGCGTGAGGGGAGGCCGAGGCGGTGACGCCTCAAGCCTCATTTATTGGCACGTTTCGTGCCTCCCAAAGCGGCACAAACGACGTGACACGATGCCTGGCGAAGGGAGACCCCGACATGAAACGCGAAGACCTCACCGAAAAGCTGCTCGACATCAAGCGCGAGAACGGCTGGAGCTGGAAACACATCTGCGACAAGGTCGGCGGCTATTCCGCGGTGCTGATCGTCGGTGCGATTCTCGGCCAGATGAAGCTGACGAAACCGCAGGCCGCCAATGCCGGCGAGCTGTTCGGCCTGTCGAAGGCCGAGACCGCGATGCTCAACGAGGTGCCGATGCGCGGCACCGGCACGCCGATGCCGCCGACCGATCCGCTGATCTATCGCTTCTACGAGATGRTGATGGTCAACGGTCCGGCGTGGAAGGCGCTGATCGAGGAGGAGTTCGGCGACGGCATCATGTCGGCGATCGACTTCGACATGGCAATGGAGCGCGTTGCCAACCCGAAGGG